>WRDC01000012.1 GCA_009783635.1 Methanimicrococcus sp.
CTGATTAAAAAAATGGAAAAAAGCTGATTAAAAAAATGGAAAAAAGATGTGAAAAGATTGAAAAATCAATCTTTTCAAGACGGCGTAAAATCAGCCGAATTTATATTCTTTTTTCCTTCTGTATCTGAGATAAGCAAATGCGCCGACGACAACGACGGCCAGCAGCACAACGGCAACCACAATGAACATTATGATCACTAAAATACTTGAGACGGCAGAATCGCTGCCGTCCGCCGGTGCTTCCGGCTGGGGCGTGTTATTTTCAGTCGGGGGTTGAGGCGTCGGCGGAGCGGGCGTAACAGGCGGCTGGTTTCCGAGAATGGAAGCGGCCGGATTGTTTGGGCTGCTGTTTAATTCCACGGTGTACAACTGGACTCTGTCATAGCCGGCCGTGTAGCCGGTCGCTTTTGTCACTGCCGGCAAACCGCTCCCGCCAATGACGAAAACCTCGTTCATTGTAATGCCCGTCGCGTCGCTGGGTCCAATCGGGAACCGGCCGGTTCCTCTGTAAACGCCGACAAGGTTGTTACCGTTGCTTCTGACAGATGAGTTTTCTTCGCCGAAGTCGATTTCTCTGGGATCGATATTTCCGACAATTACGTTGTTTGTAAGAACAGCGTCCGCGCGGGACACGTTCAATCCGCCTCCGGCCGGGTCTCTGGCCGTGTTATTGGCTTTTGCGGTGTTGCCGGCAATGGCATTCTTTGTCAGCGTTGCTTTGGCATCGTTCCAAACGGCAATCGCACCGCCGTAAAATGTTGCCGTGTTGTTGACGGCCGTACAGGAGTCGATTGTAAATGTACCGCGGCCAAAGAAGGCGCCGCCGTATTTGGCAAGGTTGTTGAGGAAGGTACAGCCTTTGACTGTCGCGCTGGAGCCGGCGTCTACAAAGATTGCGCCGCCGTCTTCCGCTGCCGTATTATTTGTAAAGAGCGAATAATCGATGATTCCGTTTCCGCCGTCTCGGAGAGAGATCGCGCCGCCGCTTCCGTTTGTTTTACCGCCGTCAAAGACTGAATTTTGGACAATGAGCGTTCCTCTTGCCAAGACGCCGGCGTTTTCGAATCCGCCGTTGTTTGAGAAAGTACTGTTCCGGATTTCAATGGTCGTTCCGGCAGACGCGTTCACCGGACTTCCTTTGGTTGTTGCGTTGTTGGACATAAAGCGGGATTGGTCCATTGTCAATTGGCCTTTTTCCACAAAAATAACATTGCACTTGTCGTTGTTATCTTCAATGACCGAATTGAGAAGAGTGACGGTTCCGTTCTTAATGTAAATGGCGCTGCCGTCGTTTGTCGCATTGTTCTTATAAATCAAGGTTGAAGTGAGGTTGACCCGGCTTTCGTTCGCAACATAAATGGCGCCGCCGAAGTCGGCTCTGTTTCTTTGGATGATACAGGAGTCAAAGGTCACGTTCGCGCCGTCTGCCAAAACTGCGCCGCCGGTTCCGTTCATAATGTTGCCGTTTTCAATTGTCAGCTGTCTTAAGACAACATTGCCGCCGGTAATTGTAAAGACTGTCAAATCCTGAGTGGTAGAAGCGGAAGACCTTTTAATAAGAACTCTGTTATTTCCGCCGATCGTCAAGTCTTTTGAAATATTCAGCGTGCCGTATATGACATTGACTTCCGAAATATTATTCGCAAAGACAATCGTGTCGCCTGAGCCGGCCATCGAAATGGCTTGGCGCAATGTCATATTATCTAAACTTGTCAAACTGTTGTTGACTTTATCCGTATCGCCCGTCGCTGTCACGACCCATTCCTGAGCAGCCGCAACACTCGACAGAAGAAGTAAAGCCAAAGCAGAGAAAATTAAAATTTTTGCAATTTTCGAAGACATCTTTTTCCCCTTGATTGGTTGAAACATAAAAAAATGAAGCGCATAAGAATCGGATTCAATCCGATGAGATAAATTATATTTAGGACAGAACGTATATAAAAATATTTGAAACTCTTATTTCCGTATGCCGTACAGGTGTTTTTTAGCCCCTCGCCGGCACAACTTTAATATGTTTAAGTAAGGTATCAGGCACTGTATTCTTAATTTATTCGGGCGTGTGGCCTAGCGGATATGGCAGCAGCCTCCTAAGCTGCAGGTCGGGGGTTCGAATCCTCCCACGCTCGCTGTTTCATTTGACTTGAAGTCTTTAGTTGTTTATTTTGTCTGAAAGTCTTTCGTTGGTCTGAAGGCTTTGTTTGTTTGAAGTTATTTTGTTTGAAGTCATTTTGTTTGAAGTTATTTTGTTTGAGTCATCATTTTAATTTATTTTACCGATTGTTTTTTATCCCAAGAAGAGTTTAAGGTTTGATTTATTTTCATGCAAATTTAAGAGATAGATTTTATGATTAGAAAAGCAAGGATGAGCGATGTTTTTGACATGAAGGAATTGATCAATTCCTACGCATCGGAAGGCTGTATGCTTCCGCGTTCTCTGGATAGTCTTTTCACAAATATCCGTGATTTCGTTATTATGGAAGAAGACGGGCGCATTATCGGATGCTGCGGCATTCATCCCGACTGGGAAGATTTGGGGGAGGTTGTTTCTTTCGCTGTTTCTCGGCCGTATACGCGTCAGGGACTCGGGACACAGCTTCTTGAGAAATGTGTCGAAGATGCCAAAACCGTCGGCCTCGGACGCCTTTTTGTTTTAACCAGCAGTCCCGAATTTTTCAAAAAGAAAGGGTTCGAAGAAATCAATCGCGATGAACTCCCTTGGAAAATATGGGCGGACTGCGTCCACTGTTCCAAATACCCCGACTGCAATTCCGTTTCATTGATCAAAGAAATCGATGCCGAAAACGTTTCTAAAATTCAAAAATGATTTTTTTTCAAAATTCAAATTTTCAAATTTGATATTTTCAAAGCTCGTTATTTCCAAGTTTATTATTTCAAATTCGTTATTCTGAAGTTCATTATTTTCAAATTTTTTATTTTCAAATTCATTATTCCAAAGTTTATTATTTCAAATTCATTATTCCAAGGTTTATTATTTCAAAATCATTATTTTCAAAATCGGAGAATCAAAAATGGCTGACGCTTTAAACGTTATTCACAAACAACCTCAAAAACCGGCCAAACCGGAAATTGATATGGACGGTATCAAAAACGTTTTCATTGTCATGAGCGGGAAGGGCGGCGTCGGCAAAAGTACGATTGCCTGCGCACTGGCGGCAGGCCTTGCCTTTCGGGGCAATCATGTCGGGCTGATGGACTGTGACATTCACGGTCCGAGCGTCCCTTCGATTTTCGGGATCCAAAGGGAAGACCTTCAGGTGACTGGCGAAAAAATGATTCCCGTCCGTCCGGTGCAAAACGTGAATCTCGGCGTGATTTCAATCGGCCTTCTCTTACCGGATGACGATACGCCCGTGATCTGGCGCGGACCGGCCAAAGCCGGCGCCATCCGGCAATTTTTCACCGATGTTGAGTGGGGGATTTTGGATTATTTAATCATTGACCTGCCGCCGGGAACGGGTGACGAGCCGCTGGGCATTATGCAGCTTCTGCCGAAAAACAACGGAGCCGTCATTGTCACGATTCCGCAGGACATCGCGCTGACCAGTGTCCGCAAGTCTTTGACTTTTCTTCAGAAACTGAAAGTGCCGCTGACGGGGATTGTCAGCAATATGGACGGCCTGATTTGCCCGCACTGCGATGAGAAAATAGAGCTTTACGGTTCAGCCGGCATTGAAAAAGCCGCCGCCGATTTTCACGCGGCAATCTTAGCCCGTTTGCCGATGGACCCGGCTTTTTCAAAAGCGCAGGAAGAAGGCAAAATGATTGAATGGATGATGAATGATTCGGAATGGGTCAAAATGTTCCAAGCCGTTTTGGACGCGGTGGAAGCGAGCCGGCCGGAGTAATGTACGGAGTAATGTAAAAACTGCTCCCTGCGGCGAAGGGAGTAAATTATATGGATACAATAATAAATGAGAAAAATGAATATAACCTCATGAAAACTTATCTTTCGATATGGTACAACAGCGATGGCGATTCATCCTCTCCGTCGGAAGTGAACAACCGTCTCATGTCTCTCGGATTCAAGCCGATACACGGTTTACATGATTACGTTTTTGAATGGAATCAGACGGCGACGCTTGAAGACGTGTTGAGGATAGGCGATAAGGTTCAGCTGACGCTGGGCGGAACGGGCGTTTTGTTTAAAATCGAAACAATTTAATTTGTTTTTATATCGGACCCCCAAAGAAACCTCAAAGAACCCTCAGAACCCTCAAAGAAATATGACTAACGGAGTCCACTTATGACAAAATGTCAAGCATGCGGAAAAGAAGAGCCGGCGCAGCAGATTTGTGACGTTTGCGGAAAAGCGTATTGTACCGACCATATTTTGAGACAAGATCACAACTGTTTTGTTGACCCGAGAGGAATCAATATGGGCGGGACCCGCGTTTATGTCAGAACGTACGGGACCGGAGCGGCAAAGGAAACAAACCCCCCGAAAACCGATTATTACGATAAAGATATGTTTGAACAAAAATACGGCTACAACGCGGTTCGGGAACCGCCGCTGTGGAAAAAAATCATCGGCAGCCCGACGTACGTTATCATTGTCATCTGCGTTCTCCTTCAGATTGTCGCATTGCTGAGTTTATTCAATGAAATGTGTGACGCCGTGTACCAATTATTGACTCTGAGAGCCGGCTTTGATTACATCGTCGCCCGCCCGTGGACATTAATCACGCATATGTTCCTGCACAGCCGGGTCCTTATCTTTCACATTTTGTTCAATATGTTTGTCCTCTACTCCTTCGGACCATATCTGGAGAAGATGATTGGGAAAAAGCAATTTATTTTGATGTACTTAGTTTCCGGTGTCATTGCCGCACTCGGTTTCATTTTAGTCGAAGGAAATACTTACGTCGGTCTTGTCGGCGCCAGCGGCGCTGTCTACGGCGTTCTCGGAGCCATCGGTATGTTGAAACCGAATATGAAGGTTTACCTTTATTTCATTCCGATGAAAATTAAGTATATGATTCTCATTTTCATTTTTATCAGCCTGATGTTTATGGGCAGCAGCAGCCTGATTGCGCATGCAGCCCATTTGAGCGGCATCGTTGTCGGACTGGCGTTTGGCTACTACTACCGCAACCGTTTAAAAAACAGTGTGCGCGGACAAAATGATTATTAAAACGGATCGCGAGGTTTTCAATGACTGTCTCTCTGCCGGCCGACCGCAATTATTTGAAACCTCCCGAAAACGAAAAAATTCCGATCGTGGTCTTGGATTTCAAAAAGACGTATGCCTGCTGGCTTCCGGGACTGCGGGCAACACTTTATTTTGATGCCGAGCCGAAAACGGAAGAACTGAAAAGAATTCGGGAAATTGTTCTGCTGGAAGTTTTCAGCGGTGATTCGAAATACATCATCGAGCTGACACCCGAAGATTTTGAACAGTTCGAAACCGCCTATTCTCTGTTTTCAACCTATGGCGGCGAGATTTATTTTTACCGGAGAAAAGAAGGCCGCCGGATGAAAAAATATTTTGATTTCAAGCCGAAAAAGGCCCCGGAAACACCGGTCAGAAAATACCGGATGGCGGATTTCATGTCAAAAAATGCGGCAGGAGAGAAGTGAAGGGAGCAACTGTGCCTGTAAATTTTTAAAAAAGTTTCCCGGAAAACAGACGGGGTGCCGTATGCACCCCCATAAACGCACCCGGCAGTTCTCCCGCCCAGAAAAATTGCGGCCGGAGCGAAGGGAACAACTGTACCTGTAAATTTTTAAAAAACTCAGAAAACAGACGGGGTGCCGCAGGCACCCCCATAAACGCATCCGGCAGTCCCCCCGCCCAGAAAAATTGTGGCCGGAGCGAAGCGAAGGACGCAATTTTTTTATTAAACGTCATCCAAATTCAAGTTATCGTCCTTGCTTTTGATGATTTCGAACCGCCTTTGCTTCGGCTGGTCAATCTTAAATGTCTCGTCGTCCTTTTTACCTATTTCAACATTTTCGACCGCTTCGTCTTCTTCCTCCACCTGCAAAAGACGCGTTTCGCCGTGTTCGTCTTCGTATGTCATTTTTGCGTCTTTCAGCAAAATCACATAATCGGCGGAGTTTTTCAGAGCGATGGAAAAGCCCGGCTGAATGCCGAAAATAATGGTTTCCTTTCCTTTTTCATTGGCTTTGTTGAGAAGCGGCTTAAAATCGGCGTCACGCGTAACGATGGCAATCGTGTCGATATTTTCGTTGTACACCAACTCCATCCCTTCAACGGCCAAGCGGACATCAACGTCACTGGAACAGATAATCGGCTCCAAGCCGTGATTTTCAATCGCTTCAACCAACTTGTTGGAAGCATATTGATTGATGAACACCTTTCCGATTTTGACATTTCCGTATTCTTTTAGGACGTTCTTGATTTCATAAAGATCGACGTTAAATTCTTTACGAATCACATTCGGCCCATCCACTAAGAGACCAATCCTCTTTCGTTCGTTTTCCTTTTTGGAAGAGAGGTATTTTGTGATAGATCCGAATCCGGATTTTGTATTTGCCATAATTTTCAAGACCCGTATAATAATGACGTGACGGTCCGCCCAAAAATCTTTAAAACCGGCCGTTCGATGATAATGATAAACAAAAACACCCAATATGATTACAATTATAATTAAATTTTCATACAAGAGATTTGACAAACACTGAGTAATCTTTCAAATCTTATAGATTATTGTTATTTTTCTTATTTTATTGTTCCGTTCAAAAACTGTAATGTATCTCTTTTCATCTGATTCATGAAACAGAAACCTCGGTTTTAAAACACGGGCAAACTCCCGGTACAAAACGCGTCCGCCTCCGTCTAAAGCTTGGCGGGCGCCAAAGGCCACCGCCACCGCCATAAGCGTAAGCGGCAACCCTGTCAGGAGAACAATTCAGAGAATCCGGACATCCAAACAAATATTATATTGATGCGGCGCATAGGAGCGGACCGTTCTTTTCTCGACAACCTCAATGAAACGGTCTTGTTTTTCGGCCGCTTTTCGAATCAGTTCAACCGACCCGTCAAACAAATCATCTTCAAAAGCCATTGCATAATAGTGAATCACGCCGCCCGGTTTACAGACGGCAACGGCCGTATCCAAAAAATCAAACGCGTTGTGAGGCAGATTCATAATCACATGGTCACCGGCGCCCGCATATTTCTCGGATAAAAACAGAGCGTCTTCGTTCAGCGCCACGATGTTGGAAACCTTATTCAAAGCAATATTTTCACGGAGCAGGGAAAACGCGTCTTCATTTTTATCGTTTGCAATAACGCATGAAGACGATGCGTTTTTGGCAATCGCGATGCTGTACGGGCCGACGCCCGCAAACATATCAATAACAACATCGCCGTCTTGAACCTGTTCCGATATACGGCGGCGTTCGGTGGAAAGGCGGGGCGTAAAAAAGGCGCGCGCCAAATCGATGCGGTATTTGCAGCCGTATTCCTTGTGAACCGTGGCTGTTTTGTTTTCACCTTTAACAAATTCCAACGGCCGTGTCCGGAATTCACCGGAAATCTGACCGGCGGACAGCAAAACGGTTTTAACGGCGGAATGTGTCGTCAAAACCGCATCGGCAATATCGGAAACATTAAAAGAGGAAACGCCGTCTTTTAGATTTTCATCACCACCGGCTCTGTCATCAATAACGGCGATATCGCCGATGACTTCATAAGCGACGGAATAACCCAATATTTCATAAACCGTCGGCACTTTTTTTTGAACTTGGAACGGAACGTCTTTGAGGTACCAGCCGTAGTATTCCATTTTCTTCTTCGGATGCGGCAAAAGTGAAATAATTGGCATGAGACGGTCCCGGAAGGCGAGACGCTCTTCTTTTTCAGGATACCGAATCAGCGGCAGATAAAGATAAATGTCATCGGCAAAAGGTTTGCAGGAATGATCGATCAGTTCAAATTCATCCAACAGGCGGCGGATGGGCTCGCCGTCATCTTTGTGAATGCGAAAAGAAGCGCGCAAAACACAATCATTCCCATCGGAAGCCTGCTCGGTTGCTCTCGGATCGGACATCTCTTTTAGCTCAGACTTTTGATTCATTGTATCTCGGTGATGTTTCATTTATTTTTGTAATAGCGGTTTGAAACGACATCGTTTTGAGAAATGCCTTTGCAGTGGTATCTTCTCCGTTTTTTTGTCAGCGGCGTCCAGTTAATTGCTTGCCGGGGACACCAGTTGATGCAGGAAAAACACAGTTCGCAATTGTGAAGAAAAACAGGTTTCGACGCCGTGATTTGAATATTTTGAACGGGACAGACATTCCGGCAGGCGCCGCAGCTGTCGCACTCATCGTTAACGGAAAACTTTTCATCCAATTCGGGAATGCGATGGTATGCTCGGTTAAGAAGCAACCATCCGGCAGGTTTAATCAAAAAGGAAGGGGTCTCCTTATCGAAAAAGGACGCCTTTTTTTGAACATTCATTGAAATGATTTGCGCCTTAGCCTCCGCTTTTTTGAACGCCTTTTCGATTCCGGCATCGGTTTTTGTTTTCGGAAAGACGATGAAATTGGAAATCAGCGGAACGATATAACCCGCGGACAGAAAATTGCCGGTTGAAAGCAGACCTTTTTTGATGTCCGCCAGCGGTTTTCCCGGAATCATACCGCACGTCGCAACGGCGTAAATATAATCAGTTTTCGGCATCTTGCGAATAAATTCGAGAACGATGCGCGGCGGTTTTCCCAAATAAACGGGAAAAACCAATCCGACGGATTCAAGTGTTTCCGGGCCTTCCGACTTTCGCGCCGCCAACTCCGCCGGCATATCTCTCGTAATCGGAATAATTTCAGTATCCGGCAAAGAATCACGAATTTTGCGGGTCACCCACAACGAATTACCTGTTCCCGAGAAATAATAAATTCTGTGTGTCATTGATACCATCGATATTTTTTTTATCAAACGCTGTAAACCGGACGCTTGGCCCTCGGACGTTTGGCCGAATAAAATAAGCAGTATTAAAGAAGATTTTACTTTTATTTCTTTGTTTTGTACAACATTTCATCGGTGAATTTTTAATAGAGAGCCGCCAATATGAAAGCGCTACTCGAAGCGGATGGAAAATAATGACAGTGAAAATATCGGTTCTTGTATCGGGCAGAGGCACAAATCTGCAATCCGTCATTGACGCTATTGAAAACGGCGAGATTGAAAATGCGGAAATCGCCTGCGTTATCAGTGATAAAAAAGAGGCCTATGCTCTGGAGCGTGCCGAAAAACACGGCATCGAAGGCATTTACATTGACCCGAAATCATGCGCCTGCCGCCAAGAGTTTGATGACATATTGCTCGGCATTTTAAAAGAAAAGGGATCCGATCTCGTTCTTTTGGCCGGCTATTTGAGAATCATCAGCGATTCCCTGATTGAAGAATACAGAAACAGAATTATCAACATCCATCCGTCCTTGCTCCCGTCATTTAAAGGACTGAATGCCCAACGGCAGGCGATTGAATACGGCGTCAAATATACAGGCTGTACCGTTCATTTTGTCGAACCGGATTTGGATGCCGGCCCGATTATTATGCAGAAAGTGATTCCCGTTTTGGACGGCGACACGGCTGACACGCTGGCGAAGCGCCTTTTGATTGAAGAAAACAAAGCTTACCGAGAAGCTGTCAAACTGTTCGTTGACGGGAAACTGGAAGTGAACGGACGTATTGTAAAAATCAAAGAATAAAAGTAATCAGCCGAAATTTTCGTTATTTCTTTTCATTATTCCTTTAGTTACTTTTTTTCATTATTTCTTTTCGTTACTTCTTTCCATTATTCTTTCCGTTATTCTTTTCGTTATTCCTTTTCATTATTCCTTTTCATTATTTCCGATTATTTCAATCAATTCCCCGATGAAGTACCCCGGTGTTGCTTCAACGATTTTGATTTTGGCAGACATACCGGGATTGAGTCCGGCCTCGTTTAAAACGACCGGCTTATAATCCGCCGTTCTTGCCAAAACGCCGCTTTCCTTGCCGTATTTTGAAATAAAAACATCTTCGGTTTTTCCGATTCTCTGATTTTTCGTCTCCTGCTTGAGACCATCCGTCATTTTTGTCAGCTCCTTTGAGCGGGCCGTCAAAATACGGGAATCCAGATTACGAAGCGGAAAAGCTTTCGTCCCGGGTCTGGGCGAGTATTTGGAAATATTCACCTTATCGGGTTTGTATTTTCGAACCCATTCCGCCGTTTTTTCAAAATCTTCATCGGTTTCCCCGCAAAACCCGACAATGATATCCGTGAACAGCGTCAGGTCAGAAAAACGGTCTTTAAAAGCGGAAATGATCTCACCGACATCGTTCATTGTATAATGCCGGCTCATGGTTTTTAAGACATTTTCCGAGGCGGACTGAATCGGAAGGTGCAGGAATTTGTAAATCTTCGGATGGTCAAAAGCGTCAACAAGTTCCGGCAGAATCGGTTTGATCGAAAACGGATTCATCATCCCGACCCTGACTTTAAAGCCGCCGGGAATGCCGGCAATTTGTTTCAGCAATTCGGGCAGGCGCGTTCCGGCGTCAGGCGAATCTTGTGAAAAATCCATGCCGTATTGGCTGTCGTCCTGTGATGTGAGCCAAATTTCCGAACAGCCTTCGGCAACGGCCGCTTTGATGTCTGAGACGATGTCCGCCGGCGAAAAGGAAACCAAGTCGCCGCGCGCCAGCCGGACAATACAATAAGAGCAGCCGAAGATACAGCCGGTCGAAATCTGACAGATATGAATATTCTGATGATACCGGATTTTCGGCAGATTCAGAAATCCGTCCGGCGTTTTTGAAGAAACGCGCACGGGAACATAATTATGATTTTCGGTGATTTCATCCGCCGATTTATTCTTGCCGGCCAGCTTTTGCAGCAGCCGGCGCAAACCATTCACGGAGCGGACGCCCAGGATATACGCTTCGGGATTGGCATTTAAAATCAAGTCCAGCTGAACCTCCGGCATACAGCCGGTAACAATCACATCCTTTCCCCGCTCGCCAAAAAGCCGGATTTTATGAAGGATTTTCTGCTCCGTTGTGTACTTAACCGTGCAGCTGTTGCAGATATAAATATCGGCGTCCGCTTCGCTTGTCAAATCAAATCCCATGGAGCGGATGATGCCGAGCATTGTTTCGGCGGAGGCCTGATTGGCGGAACAGCCGAATGTTTCAAAAAAAATCTTCATAAAACGGACCAAAAAAATCTCTTAAATCGAAAACGGCTTTTTTTCTTTGTCTTTTATATACCGGCTTTGAATCACCCGAACGATTCCGGAGCTTCCGATGAGAAGGCCGGTCATGCAGGCGTCACCGCCGCCGAAAAGTTTTGTCCCTTTCATGAACGGGCTGTCCGTCACGGCGGTTGCGGCAAAGATGACGTCTTTGCCCGGAACCAAGTCGTCTGTTTCGCGGATTTTGCCAATGTCTTTTTCCGGAATACCCATTTTTTCGAGGCGCGGCAGCTGCTCGGCCAGTTCTTTGGAAACGGCTTCCGCATTTTTGCCGTTCGCGGCGCTTGGGAGAACGAGACGTCCGGTGATTTTTCCGCCGAGACCTTTGAGAGCGCTGGCCGTCAAAACCGCTTCGCCTGAGCCGCCGGCGCCCATAACCATGTCAACGCCGGAATTTTCAAAGCAGGTCAGAACGCCCGGCAGCAAATCGCCGTCGGGGATCAAACGGACGCGAGCGCCCGCGTCGCGGACAGCTTTTGCCTGTGCTTTGTGTCTGTCTCGGTCCAAAATAACAACGACCAAATCTTCGACTTTTTTGTCAAGCGCTTTGGAAACAATTTCAAGATTTTGAGAAACCGGCGCGTCAATGTTGATTTTTTCACCGTTTTTGTTGCGTTTTTCATACAAAACCACTTTCGGGCCGACAACGATTTTATCAAAATAAATGTCGGGGCCATAAAAAATGCCGCCCTTTTCAGCCATGGATATAACGGCAATCGACCCGTTCATATCTTCCGCCGCCAGATTTGTCCCCTCCAAAGGATCAACGGCAATTTCAACTTCCGGTCCGTTTCCTGTTCCGACCGCTTCGCCGATATAAAGCATCGGCGCTTCATCGCGCTCACCTTCGCCGATTTTGATGGTCCCCCGTATGTCAAGCTGATTCAAAACACGTCTCATCGCTTCAACGGCAACATGGTCAGCGTGTTTGCGGTCACCGCGGCCGGTCTGATAAGCGGCGGCGACAGCGGCGGCTTCCGTGATTTGGAGTAAGGACAAAGATAAATTTTTTTCAATCGGGCCTGCGGCGGCTATCATTTCTTCAGCGGTTTTCGGATGGGTCATAATTAATCACTTTAATCCAATCTTTCAATCCAATTCTTAAAAATTTTAAAAGGACTGTTATTATTAAAAGCTTTCAAAGGAGAGCAAAGAGAAATCAACGGAAAAATAAACAAAGAAATCCAAAATAAACAGAGAAATCCAACAGAGAAATCCAACAGAGAAATCCACAGAGAAATAAACAGAGAACAGTAAAGAAATCAACGCCGAGAAATCAAGCCGAGATCAACGCCGAGAAATCAAAACAGATTTAGCGAACGATGTCGACCAGCGCAACGCGTTCCATCACCAGTTCTTTTAATTTATCGGCACCGATCGCATTCAATTCTTCATCAGTGATACCGAATTGTTTCATCAAAAAAGGCTTTTTTTCATCCGGGGAAAACGGTACGTCCTTTTTCAGGCAAAAAACGCCCGTAAACGCATTTTGAGCCGATTTCAATTGTTCGTCCGACGCGCCGAAAAAAACGAAAAGACCGCGATTCTCTCCTTGAACCAAGCCCATTGAAAAAGACTTATCGATTTGTTTCTGACCCGATGAAAAACGCATGGATTCCAAGCCGATATCTTTTGCCTGATTCGTTCCGGCCAGAAACGCTTCAGAGGCGCGGTGAACGGCAAACATTAAGTGATCGGCATCGGCAATTTTTCGGGCATCGAAGCTTTGAATTTTAACGCCGTATTCCGCCGAAAAATCATTTAACGATTTTAAAAAGGCGGGAAGATCCGGAATGGAAATGACTCCCGAAACGATACTGACAGCTTGAGCATTCATGAGATATCACAGAAACGGATTTGGGGGATTAAGGCTCTTGTCACTTTTCCCTGATTTGGTGTTGTAGTGCGGGGGATGGGATTCGAACCCACGAACTCCTACGAGACTAGGCCCTCAACCTAGCGCCTTTGACCGGCTGGGCAACCCCCGCATAAATATTCAAAAACGAACAACCGACAAAATACGATTTATCTTATATAAATGTGTTGTTACAGCGTGTTTTTTGATATGACTTTTAAATAAAAGGATTGAAGGAAATAAGTTGACACTTAGTTGACACTTAAAGGTCCTTCAAAATATCCGAAAATTCCTGCGCGCGTCCTTTAATGACATCGGCCGCCTTTAAAACCAATTCGGCCGAGGAATAGGAGCCGTCTGACTCCGCAGAGAAAACAAAACTGTGAGAATCGTAAGCCACTTTCAAAGCCGGAGAGGTCAAATCAGAGATGCGCCGAACGTTTCCGCATTTCATACATTTCAAGTCGGCTTTTTCGGTGATGTTTTCCACGCTTTTCGCCATTAAAACGGCGTCTTTCGGAATTTCCACTGTTGTGTTCCCGCACTCGGGACAGGCTTCGGCCGTCACGGCCGGAATGTGTTTGTAACCGCAGGCAACGCCGGCCTGCCAGCGAACATGGTCGCGGCCGTAACCGACATGCGCAATGGCTTCAAGCATAACACGCTGTCCTTCTTTGAGTTCGACAAGCGGGATTTTCTCATCCGCCGGACGGACTTTCGGGTCAGTGGAAATGAAATCGCCCGAATAAACCATTTTGGGACCCTCGACATCAAGGCGAAGGGAGATTTCACAATTGGTGCAGCCGTCACCCGCGCAGGCGCAGTCGGCCTGAGGAATGTAATCGGAATCCGTGGTTAATGGAACGAGCGCAAGACGGAGGCCGAGCTGCTCGTCGTAAAGAACGGACGTGTTGTCATACAAATTCACGTATTCGATTGCAAGCGTCGGAACATCCGCAATCATAGCGCGCCGGATGCCGTTCGCGAACGCGGGATTCGTTCCTGTCAGGACAAACTTGGCCGAGCTTTTGGATAACTCGATAATATCAATATCCATCTTAATTCACCTAAATTCCAAAAATAGAAAAAAATAATCGAAAATGAAGTCAAATCAATTCCGATTATATTTAAGATTTTGTTCGGAACCTTAAATGCGGTGTTTGCCGCCTTTGGGTCTGGTACCGTCGTGGGGGATCGGCGTCACGTCTTCAATTCTGCCGATGCGAATACCTGCGCGGGCAAAGGCACGGATGGTGGCCTGGGCGCCGGGTCCGGGGTTTCTTTGTTTGTTACCGCCGGGCGCTCTCACTTTGATGTGAATGCCTGTGATGCCTTTGTCTTTCAATTGTTCCGCAAGCTGGTTGGCCATCTGCATTGCCGTGTAGGGTGAACTTTCATCGCGGGCTGCCTTAACAACCATACCGCCTGATGATTTGGCGATTGTTTCGGCACCGGTTAAGTCTGTCACGGTGATGATGGTGTTGTTGAATGAAGATTTGATGTGAGCGATGGCCCATTTCATTTCAGACATAATCAGTTCCTCCTGGGTGCTGCCGGCGCTCCGTCAGTGCGCGGGGGGCCGCGCGGGGGACCTCTCGGCGCGCCTCTGCCGCCGCCTTTTTTGCCGCCTTTCTTACCGTCGGCCGGAGCGCGTGCTTTTCTGTTCTGTTCAACCGCGGCTCTGAGAGTCATGCCGTCGGCGATAGCGGATGCGATTTGGATCGGTCTCTCGGGATGAGATTCTGTTGTCAGGGGAGATTCGCCGTAATAAGTGATGTTCATCTCGTCTTCCGTTGAAATGAGCATACTCGGAACGGTGGCTCTTCTGCCGTTGACAGCGATATGACCGTGCGTGATAAATTGACGGGATTGGCGAACGGTTCTTGCGAGACCGAGTCTTAAGACTTGGGTCTGAAGTCTGCGTTCGAGGATGTTTTCCGATTTCAGGCCGAGGATGTCGTCGACTTCCGCGCCGGGTTTTAAGATACCGTACCGGATCAATCGGCCGAGGATTTGGTCGGCTTCGACTTTGGCGTTTCCTTTTAATTCTCCGTCGGGAGAGGAAGCGACAACGGCCAAAAGGCCCATGGCGTCGGTTCTGTATTTACGAAGAACACTCTCCGCCTTCCAGATTTCCCGTTTGTTTCGAAGACCGTAGGCTTTGACCAATTCAACTTCACCGGCCATTCTGGTGTCTTGCCAGGGGTGGTTGGGTGTCTCATAAGACTTATTTTTCTTACCGGGGTATACCATTTCAACTCACACTCACTTCTTCTTTCTGACACCAACGGTTGAGCCGCGTCTGCCTGTGGATTTTGTTCTCTGTCCTCTGACTTTGAGACCTCTTTCGTGCCTGAGGCCTCTGTAAGCGCGGACTTTCTTTAAGGTATTGATATCTTCTTTGAAGGTCAATTCAATATCAATGCCGAGCAAGTGTTTGTTTTCGCCGGTCAGCAAGTCTTTTTGTCTGTTTAACATCCAAACGGGCGCCGACTTCTCAATGTTGAAGATGGAGGCGTCCAGCTTTGTGATTTCTTCATCGGATAAGTAACCGATGACCGCGGTAGGTTCGATTCCCGCGTCTTTGGCGATAATTTTAGAAATACGAAGACCGATGCCGTCAATGCCTGTGAGGGCGTATTGAACCTGTTGGGCACCTTTCAAGTCTGTATTCATAATACGAACAAGATGCTTTATTTCATCTTCCGCCGGTTTTTCTTCAACCACCGGTTTAGGATTTTCGACTTTTTCATTTGCTTTTTTCTTAGCCATATGTTTTCCTCCTTGGGAAAAACGCATCGTGTAGCCCGAACTCGTGAAAACGGTTACGAGCAGCCCATTAAATATAAAAGGCTTCAATCTAATGCTTGAAACTGAAAGGATTCATCTTATATAATCTTTTCAGGTCGGTACCGGAATTTGTTTTCGGAATTTGTTTTGGGGTCACGGGAAGAACATCAGGAACCGGGTGTTCAAATCATAACCCGCCGAGCCAATCAATATGAAAAAGTACGAAAATTATATGAAAAAAAATGAGAAAACTGAGAAAAAATGAAAAAACTGAGAAAAAAATAAGAAAAAGCGCCGAGAGGGAGATTTGAACTCCCGAGGGGCTGCGCCCCACAAGCTTTCCAGGCTTGCGCCCTACCGCTAGACTACCTCGGCATGAAGCAGGAATTATAAAATAGGTTTCTGGTATATATTTGTTATTCTTCGGAAGAGTCTGACAAAGAACATTCCTCTCGTTTTTGTCTGTTTTTCCAACATTTCGGATAAATTCCTTTGTCCATCAAAACCGCCTTCGGCTTCGCGACAAACCCTTTTGCCGCCCCTTGGATTTCATCCGCCGTCATCAGCGCCGTTGACAGGGAAACAACTTCCCCTTTTTGCGTAAAAACGGCAACCAATTCTCCTTTTTGAATATTCGTACTGTAACCCGAAACACCGGCTTTAGCCAAAAACGCGCCCGAACAAAGCGCGTCAACCGCCGTATCGCGGACAATAAGATAAGGCAATTGAGAAAAGGCCGACTCCATCGGCAGAATCAAATGTCTCAGCTCTGATTCATCGCCCGTCTCCCGCCACAAAACGTAAGCGTCTTTCAGTTCCTGCAGGGAGACGAGGCGGCTGTCATCAAAAGGCCCGGCTTTGGAGCGGACCAGTTCTTGCATCTGCGCGCCTGCGCCGAGCGAGAGTCCGATATCGTGGCATAACTTTCGGATATAGGTGCCCGCCTCACAGCCAACGCGCATCAAGACATATGTCTCCTGAATTTCTAAAATGTCGATGTAATAAATCCGGCGCAAGCGAAGCGCTCTTTTCACCGCCGACCGGACGGGCGGCATTTGGTAAACATTGCCGGAGAATTGAGAAACAGCGGAACGGATCGATTTTTCGGGAACGGAACGGTGCAATTTCATCAAACAAATATATTCTTTCCCCGACAAGCGAAGCGCCGCAACCGCCCGGGTTGCTTTTCCGATCATCACGGGCTGAACGCCCGTCACGGCGGGATCCAATGAACCCGAATGGCCGGCCGCAGAAACGCCCAAAATGTCGCGGACATAAGCCGCTATTTCATGACTGGTCGGCCCGGAAGGTTTGTTGGTGACAACAACGCCCTTGTCGATATATTCCAAAATCGGCCGGTCCGCCGGAGCCGTTCCGTAAGGGCCGTCCGCTGTGATTTCAGACAGTTCGACAAGGCTTCCGCTTTTCGTAAAAAACCAATCGTTTCGAAATGACTCCTTTTCTTTCTTTTGCATCAAGAAGGAAAACGGGAATCTGAATTAAAAAGATAGCGATGATGAATGAACAGAAAAAAAAGTTGAATAAAGAAACGGGAAACAAAGGAATTGTGTGTTGATTCCTGTTGTGACCCATTCTGAAAAATAAAAAAACGGAAACAAAGGAATTGTGTGTTGATTCCTATTGTGACCCATTCTGAAAAATAAAAAAAACGGAAACAAAGGAATTGTGTGTTGATTCCTATTGTGACCTTTTTTGAAAACAAAACCGGAAAACGCCTGACGAATGTCTGTTATTTTTACGGTATGATTTAAAAGCGAAAAAAAGGTAGCCGAGTCGAAGACCCGGCTTTTATTCGTTTTTCATCGTTTTTAGGCCTTTTTTCGTTTTATCGTTTTTGTCCGTTTTTGTACGTTTTTCATTTCGTTTTGGTTCGTTTTTATCCGTTTTTTACTCGTTTGGTTCGTTTTTGTCCCGTTTTTTACTCGTTTTGGTTCGTTTTTTGTTTTTTTTTCGTTTTTGTTTTTTATTTTTTTTTTTTTTTTTTTTTTTTTTTTTTTTGATACGAAAGCTAAAAAACATAAGGAAAGTTGACAAGGTATAAAAATATTGCGGTTCCGGAGAGAGAAAAAGACTATCAGTTGACACGAGATATAATTCGATATTCGAATTATTATATGATGTAAATAAAAAATAAATATATTTTTCATCAAAAATTTTCTGAATTTAAATTCAGGCAAATTATTGAGGAATTTTTGCTTTATCCACTTATTTTTTGATTAAAATTGTCTCTTTTTTATTTTTTTGGAAAATTATGCTTCTCGGTTATTTGAAAATCTTTTAATCTCTCAATCCTGTTTTTAGATTTGTTAAAGCCATAACAAAATAAGTGTAAATGTATATATATATATATATAATAACTTATTTATGCTTTGTTGCGATTAACTGGCTTAATTATTTTTGTTGATTTTTAAAATTATTTTAGATTAAATGCGTGATAGATATGGATTTGAAAAAATTTATTACTTTTTGTATTGCTTTAATGATTCTGACACCTTCTTTTTCATTCGCGCTTGAAGCGGAACCTTCGGATTCTTCTTCCGGTAGTTTTTCATCCCTTGATTCTTCTCCGTCTGAAACCGCCCGAGCTTCAAAATCAGATGGCGTGACTGAAAATTTTGACAATTACACTTTCTCGGATTTAGAAGAAACAAATTTAGACGGTCTGTTACAAGAAGAAAATCTTGGAATTTTTGATTCAGATGAAACAATGTCAATGATGGCCGGAGTCACATCAGCCGGCCCCGAATTCGATCTATCTTCTTTAACATCAATTCAAGAAGATTTCGGTTTTTCAAATGATGCTTATTTAACAAGCCTTTTTTCGGGCGCTGCCGTTTATACCTACCCCATTAATGTTCCGAAAGGAATTGCGGGTTTTCAACCAAAAGTTGAGTTGTCCTATAACAGTCAAAGCGTTGGCGGCCATTACGGCTGGCTTGGAGACGGCTGGTCCTTGAATGAATATTACATTTTAAGAGACATCAATTACACGCCAAATAATACTTCAGATGACCGCTTCAAATTGATATTTGATGGCCAAAGCCACAAGTTAATATATTCCGAAACAGACGGTTTTTATCATACCGAAATTGAAACTTATATGAAAATTCAAAAAGAAGCCGGCGGTTCCAATCAAAAAGGAGAATATTGGACCGTGACAACAAAAGATGGCACCTTATATCGTTTCGGCTATACTTCCGATTCAGAGCTTTTAAATTCCGTTTCCGGTCGCGATTATGTGACGAAGTGGAAATTGGATCAAATCGAAGATGTGAACGGGAATTTAATTGTTTACAATTACGTTAAAAATCCCGTAGCCGGTGAAATCGGCACCTCTTATTTGAGCAATATCTCCTATAATAACGGATTTAATATTATTGAATTTGAAAGGATGAATAAACCCGTCACATTCAAAGGATACAGAGACGGCAGTCAGGTCTCTGAAAAATGTTTATTGTCCGCGGTTTCAATTAAAGCGGAGGAGCAGCTTGTTTATAAATATAAAATCCAATATGCATCTAAAAATCATGTTTTATTGGATTCAATTTCTTTGATTGGAGCAGATGACACAAGTTTGCCGGCGACAATTTTTAGTTATGGTGAGATTGACGATTTTGTTTTTGATTCTTCTTGGGAGTTTCCTACATACATCGTGGATACTACAAGGGATCTAGGCGTTCGATTTGTTGACGTAAATGGGGATGGACTTACCGATATTGTCCAATCATTTGATAGGGGTACAACTCCCATCCTGCCTCCCGGTTCTTCAGTCTCAAATGTTTGGATTAACACAGGCAGTGGCTTTGTTCTTGATTCCTCGAGGTCTATTCCTTTGAGAATTATTATGGATGAGCATGATACAGGCGCTCGATTTGTTGACATAAACGGTGATGGTCTTACTGACATTGTTCTAGCTTTTACTTCATCCACATATGTTTGGATTAACACAGGCAGTGATTTTGTTCTTGATTCTACTTGGTCTATTCCTATAAAATATACTTGGGATAAATACATACATTTTGCTGATATAAACAATGACGGTCTGCCCGATATCGTCCAATTCAATCCCCTTACTTCAGCCTCAAATGTCTGGATTAACACAGGCAGTGGTTTTGTTCTCGATTCTTCTTGGTCTACTCCAAATTTATCAGGGCCGGAAACGAATGGCATTATTTTCACCGACATAAACGGTGATGGTTATCCTGATATTATCGCAAACACATCGTCTGGGAAAGTTTTGATTAATACAGGCAGTAA
>WRDC01000013.1 GCA_009783635.1 Methanimicrococcus sp.
ATTCACGCCGTCGCCGACCATACAAACAACACGGCCGCTGTCCTTCATCTGTTGGATCTCGGCGACTTTGTCGGCCGGAAGCAACTCCGCGCGGACTTCCGTAATGCCGACTTTCGACGCGAAATAATCCGCCGTCTGCTTATGATCTCCCGTCAGCAGGACAACGTTTGTCTTCATGTCTTTCAGCGCGCCGACTGTGTCCTTGGCCGCCGCCCGCAGCGTATCCGACAAAGCGACAACGCCGATAACGCGCCCGTCCGCCGCAACCAAAATGGAAGCTTTGCCTTCCGACTGAAGGCGTTCCGATTCGGACCGGACGGCCGCGTCAATTGAAATATCATTTTCCCTGAGAAATCCGGCATTTCCGCAAAGAATCACTTTTCCGTCAACGACAGAGCGGATGCCCTTTCCGGGCGCCATTGAAAAGTCGGCCGCGTCCGGCAGACGCATCCCTAAATTTTTAGCGTGCGCCGTCACCGCTTTTCCGAGCGGGTGTTCGGAATATGATTCCGCGGCGGCCGCCAAACTCAAAACATCCGGCTCCGTTAAACCGGCGTCGAACGAAACAATATCGCTGACCTCTAAACAGCCGCACGTCAGCGTTCCGGTTTTATCGAACGCGATACTGTCCGTTTTTCCCATATTTTCAAGCGCTTCGCCGGATTTGATAATAACGCCGTGCTTCGTTGCCTGGCCGATGGCGGCAATAATGGATGTCGGCGTTGCCAGCACAAGCGCGCAGGGACAGAAAACGACAAGAACGGTAACGGCGCGGACCAGCTCGCCCGTCAGGAAATAAGACGCGATAGCGATACAAAGAGCAATCGGGACCAGCCATGTCGCCCATTTGTCAACAATGCGCTGCATCGGCGCCTGATTGTTTTCGGCTTCCTGAACCAAACGGATCAATTTTTGAAGAGAAGAATCTTCGCCGACAACAGTCGCCCTTATATCGATCGCGCCGAAGCGGTTGACGGTTCCGCAAAAGACGCTGTCGCCGGCCGCCTTATCGACCGGCAGAGACTCGCCCGTGATGACGGACTGGTCAACGGAAGTGTTTCCCGATATGACTTCGCCGTCAACGGGAATGGTTTCGCCGGGAAGGAGGCGCAGAATATCGCCGATTTCGATTTCCTCGGCCGGAACGAGTTCTTCAACGGTCACGCCGTCTTTTGTGACCATACGGCGTCCTTGGGTCGGCGCCAAATGAATCAATTTTTTAATCCCTTTCTTTGAGCGTTCAACCGTTTTCTCCTCCAAAATCGCGCCGACGGCCATGATAAAAGCCACTTCGCCGGCCGCGAAAACCTCGCCGATATAGATCGACGCGACCATCGCAATCGTAATGAGTAAAGCCGAAGAGATCCATCGTTGGAAAATCAGACGCGTGACCGCCAAATAGACAAGCGGGTAACCGCAGATGAGGACCGTCACCCATCCGGGGTCGATCCAAAAAGTCTTCCCCGTCAAAAAGAGATATAAACTGGGGATCAGAAAAAGAGCGGCGAAAACCGTCAACGGTACACCGCTGCAAACCTCAAATAATTTTTTCGGAACATCGGTCACTTTAAAGTCTGTCATTTTCAAAAATACCCCGAAACGTTAATCACAAAATATAAAAATGAATTGTTTTTGAAGTTATATGAAGCTTACCGATGCCGTTTTATTAAATTAATTCAAAATTGTATGACGGAGTGTAACAAAATTTCGCGTTTTACCGAACAAAAATGTCAAAAACGAAAAAAACGTAGCATTGAAAACGAAAAAACAGAAGCCCTCCAAATGATTTTTTGAAAAGGGCGGGTCATAAAAAAGTTGAAATTCGTATCATTAAAAATGACGGGACGGAAAAAAAGCCGAAACAAAATCATTTCAAAGATGGGCGGTTATAAAAGATTTATATATACAAATTTCTTAAACACATTCAAACAACTGAAAAAGGCAAAAGAGAAATGATTGATTTCGATTGCCGAAAACGAGGAAATAAACATGATCAAAGCGGGAATAATCGGCGCGACCGGTTATACGGGAGAAGAATTGCTGCGGATTTTGGCGGGGCATCCGTCGGTAGAAGTCACAGCCGCGACATCAAGGGCAGCCGCGGGCAAAAAAGTTTCGTCGGTCCACGAAAATCTCAAAGGGTTTTATGATTTGACATTGGAAAATTTGAACCCGGACGACATGAAAAAAATATGCGACGTCATCTTTTTGGCGGTCCCGCACGGGGCCGCGATGGAAGTGGTGCCGGAACTTTTAAAAGACGGGACGTGCAAAATCATCGACCTCAGCGCCGATTACCGCCTTCCGGTTTCCGTGTTTGAAAAAGTTTACGGCTCGAAACATAAAGCGCCGGCGGACGCGGCATATGTCATTCCCGAAGTGCATCCTGAAATCACGAAAGATTTCAAAGGCCGCCTGATTGCAAATCCGGGATGCTTCCCAACGGGAGCCACGCTTGCCGCAGCGCCGCTTGCCGCGGCCGGACTTTTAAAATCCGTCATATTCGATTCCAAAACAGGCATCACCGGCGCGGGCAACACGCCGACAGAAACCACGCACTACCCGAACTTGACGGAAAATATCATTCCGTACAAATTAACGGCGCACCGCCATCTGGCCGAAATGGTTCAGGAAATTTCCCGCCTTCAGCCCGGCTTTGAAAACATCTCATTCACGCCCCACGTCATTCCGGCGTCGCGCGGCATTATGACAACCGCCCACATCGAGACGAAAGAAAAACTGACAACGGCGGATGTCAAAAAAATCTATGAGGAATACTATGCCGGAAAACCGTTTATTCAATTCGCGGAAACCGTTCCGTCTTTAGCGAACGTCCGCGGCTCGAATTACTGCCATATCGGCATGGAAGCGGACGCGCGCAACAACCGCGTCGTTGTGCTGTCGGCAATAGACAACCTTGTCAAAGGAGCCGCCGGCCAAGCCATTCAAAATATGAATATCATCTGCGGGCTCAAAGAAACCGAAGGCTTGCGGTTCCCGGGATTAATTTAAAATCAAAAAGACAGGAAGAAAAGAAAATGATTCGAGAAATCAAAGGCGGCATTTGCGCCGTTGGCGGCGTGAAAGCTTACGGGATTAAAGACGGGAAAAAAGGTCTTGCCGTCATCACGGCGAAAGGAAAAGCCGCCGGCGTCTATACAAAAAATAAAGTCATTGCGGCGCCGCTCATCGTGACGCGGGAAAACTTGGAAACAAACGGCGGATTTTTGGAAGCCGTCATCGTCAACAGCGGAAACGCCAACGCGTTTACGGGCGGGCCGGGTCTGGAGGACGCGAATGTTATGGCTGAAACGCTTGCCGAAAAACTGGGCATCGACAAAAAATTTGTCGGCGTGGCCTCAACCGGCGTCATCGGCCGCAAACTGCATATCGACATTATCAAAGAACAAATCGACCGCGTTCTTCCAAACCTCGGCTCAGGCGTTAAGGAAAACGACGAAACCATGAAAGCCATCATGACGACTGATCTGGTTCCGAAAGGAATCGCCGTCGAGGTTGAAACGAGCGGCGGCACATTCCGAGTCGGCGGCATTGCCAAAGGCTCCGGCATGATTGAGCCGAACATGGGAACAATGCTGGCCTTCGTGTACACCGGCCTGATGATTGAAAAAGACTCCTTTGACGAAGATTTCAAAGTCCTCATCGGCCGGACGTTCAATATGATTGTCGTGGACGGCGATACAAGCACAAACGATATCTGTCTCATAACGGCGACCGGAAAATCCGGCGTTTCCTCAAAAGCGGACGCTTCCGTTTATCCCGAATTTTTGGAAGCTTTGGAAACCGTCTTGCGCGAGCTGGCCAAAATGATTGCCCGTGACGGCGAAGGCGCGACCAAGCTTGTCGAATGCACGGTCACCTCGGCCGCCGATGAACGGGATGCCGTTCTGGCCGCAAAATCAATCGTTCGGTCGCCGCTTGTCAAATCCGCCATTTTCGGCAACGACCCGAACTGGGGCCGCATTGTCGCTGCCGCCGGCTATTCCGGCGCCGAGTTTGACCAAAAAAATATTTCACTGACGCTTTCCGACGGTGAAAAATCAATCACCTTGGTCGAAAAAGGAAAAATCACCAACAACGATGAAGCCGCCTTAGCCGCGCTGAAAGCAATTATGGCCGCCAAAACCATTTACATCATGACGGATTTAGGCGCGGGAAGCGAAAAAGCAACGGCGTGGGGCTGTGATTTGACATACGATTATGTCAAAATCAATGCCGATTACACAACGTAATATACAATGAAGCAACAATATAACAGAGTAGCAATACCAACAATACCATATTTTTTGCCGGCATTATCAAATGTGCCGGCGTCTCTTTCTTTGAGAAAAAAAACAATCTTTTTAAAAAACGGGATGAGGAAGGTATCGGAAATGAATAAAAACAAATCCGTCTTGAAAAAATTCTTGCTTATGCTGATGGCGGTTCTTATACTGGCAGCTCTGCCCGGCTTCATGCAGGCGGCGACGGCGGCGGACTACGAAGCGGCGAGTCAGCAAGACCTGATTGACGCACTCAATGCGGGCGACGCCGTAACAATCACGACGACTTCTGATTTTACGATAACTGATTTTATCATCATTTACGGCTGCACGCTTGAAATCGGACACGCGATTACTATCAATGGCGGCGACAGTACGACCATCAACAACGGCAGTATTATCATCAATAGCGGCGGCAGTATTACCATCAATAACGGCAGCACAATGACCAACGGCGGCACGATTAACAACAGCAACGGCGGAATGATTGTCAACAATGGAAGGATAAACAACGTTGGCGTGATTGACAACAGCGGCACGATTAACAACACCGGCACGTTCATAGGCTTCAAACCCACAGGCAACGGCACATTCACAGGCAACGGCACATTCACAGGCAACGGCACATTCACAGGCAACGACACATTCACGGGCAACGACACATTCACAGGCGACGGCACATTCACAGTCACGAAGAACAAAACGTTTTTTGAACGAATGCCCGGGCATATCATATCAATCACATTAATAGGATGTTTGCTGCTGGTGTTGGCGGTGATTGCAGCGGTTTACATCCGGTCCGAGATTGAAATCGTGGAATAAAAGGAAAGAATTGAATGTTTGACGGAAAAGGAACGGAAAAATGCCCGCATAAGAATTTTCAAACGATATTCAAGCAAACGATACTCAAACATTCAAATAATGCCGCGCATGAGGAGTTGCATAAGGCTGTACAAATACACGACAGCGAGCAGTATAAACGGACTCCATGTAAATCTTTGAAGATTGAGTATACCTTTTTTACGAATTAAACAATAAGCAAGATACAATGCGAAAACAGTCGGGAGAAGACCGATGTAAGGAACCCCGTATTTCATTTGTTCATAAATTATCAAAACTGCAAAAGAAATAACAGTTAAAGCCGTTAAACATAAAGTAACGCCGGTGACCCTTTTTTCTTTATTTTGGAGTAAGGTCGCATATGAATAATACAATAATGTCAGCGGAAGTATGTAAAAATACCATAAGTTTTCCGCGCTGCTGACCCTCATCAGACCATCAAACGGATAATAAAGTATTCCCAGAGTCAGCAATAAGAATGTAACAAAACATGATGTAAACCCGATGCCGTAAAGAAAAACATTCGTTTCGAAATTATATTTTTTCTTGAGAAGAGAGTAAAAAATGAAATGGAACAGAAGACCGAGGGTACACAAGATGAACGGTAGGGCTTCAGTTGTCGGCCAATGGGTGAAGGCGTACACCCCGTAAGCCGTTTCCCACGGACCTGTAAGCCAAAGCAAGATCAGAAATAGAAATAGAAATAACTGAAGTACGATTATCCTTAGCAGTAGAGATGATAAAATGAAACATTCAATTAAAGGCCCCACGGGTAATTTCTTTGATGCTCGGATCATAACAGAATTTCTCCATTTTCAACGAAAAATTTCATGAACAACGTCATGAACAACGTCATGAACAAGGACTTTTCAATTCGTTTTTGCGAATTGACAGATAGGACCGCTCATTATTAAGGAGAAAGAGGCAAATCAATATAAAAACAAGTGCCTTCTTCTTCGCAGCTGTCAAAGCCGACAACGCCGCCCAACAATTCCCCAAGCAGACGGATGCTGAGAATACCAACGCCGCGGCCGTTTCCTTTTGTCGAGAATTGGGATTTAAAAAGCTTATTTTGAACATCCTGCAGAATAACGGCCGAATTGTGGACGACGAACCGAATCGCATCGTTGAATTTGAAGGAGCCGATCATAACGGTTCCGCCTTCTTCCGTGGCTTCAACCGCGTTTTTCGTCATATTGACCAAAATGCGGGAAAGCAAGACCTTATCGGTGACTATTTTTTCGGAATTGTCTGTTAAAACTTCAATGCTCCGGCCTTTTGAAACGGCGTGATTATTCAGCTTCAAAGCCGTCAGCTGAAGAATTTCATCGGTTGTCGTTTCGGTCAGCACGAGGTTCAAACGGCCGCTTTCGGCCAAAACGAACTGGCGGTGATATTCGATTTCATCAATCAGGGATTCGCACAAAACATTCAAGTTCGCCGCATATTTTTTCATGATGCCCGGGTCTTCGATTTCCGAAAGCAATTCCAAATAACCGTGTAAACCGCCTGCGGAATTCAGCAGGTCGTGTAAAAAAGAAGATTCATAGTAACCGGCATACTCTTCCGACCAGAACGGTTCATGGCCCGACACAGACTCGCAGGGCGTGCGACCATCGTTTTTTCTGATCCGGCAAAAAGGCGGCAATTTCCGGTGTTCCGGTGAATCCGAAGTCATTGTGTTGTTTCCGATACTTCCATTAATGATAGAATTGTTGGGATATGCATTCCAATCAAATAGAAATGATAATATAAAAATTTTGCAGTTGCTCTGTGCCATTTTAAAAGGGCAATAATATAAAAAAAGATGACAGGAATGTCTTTGAAAACGAAAATATCCTTTGAGGAAACCCCATATCCGCCATGGCGCCAAACCATGATTTCCCCTCCAAAACCTGAAAAAGGGCTTCCCTCATTTAATCGCGTAAAACCCTGCCTGCAAATAGGAAGCCCAAAGGATTTCCGCGGCGGAGAAGCCGGTTTCTTCCAGTAAGCGCAGATGTTCAAGGATGGAAAGCGGAAAATACTCGCGGTCGAAGCGGGCGGTGTGCAGGCGGGCTTCTTCCTGTGTTTTGCCGCGGCGGGTCTGATAGTTTTCCAGCCGTTTCAGGGAAAGCGGCAAGGCTTGTTCCGACAGGGGCCGGATATTTTCAAAAACGACAAAAACGCCGCCGGGTCTCAGCATTCTGAAGCAGTTTCCGACCGCTTTTCTCCGTTCCGGTTTATCCGAATAATGGTGGCATTGAATGGCGCTGATGACATCAAAAACATTGTCGGGGCAATTCAGGCTTTGAGAATCGGAGAGCATGAAAACGGGACTTGTATCCGCCTCTGTTTTTCCCCGCGCGACTGCGAGCATATCTTGCGAAGGGTCTGCCAGAATGAATTCGGTTTTCGGAAAATATTGTCTCGCGCAGAGATAGAGATTTCCGGTTCCGCAGCCAACATCAAGCCATTTTTGCGGCGGTTCCGGAAGAGAGCGGACCAAATCGACCGTTTGCCGGTGAAACGAATCGTAAAAAGGAAGAGTCGTAAGTATTTTTTCATCGTATTCCGCCGCCGAATAGATTGTGGTCTTGTTGCGCGTCATTGTAACCTCAAAAAGAAACCGATTTTTAAAAGCGGCGCCCATGTATCCGAAAGAAAAAAAAGAAATGTCCTCAGTCGGACTGAGGAACAATCATTCTTTAACAATTCTCCGGCTCAGCCGGCTTGGTCGGCGAGCGCTTCACCGAGATGTCCGTAACGGGCCCCTTCGCAAACGGCTGTTTTCGTGTGGAAATCACATAACCGTCAAGCACGGGAGACACTTTGAAGCGGGTTTGTTTGGTGACTTCGCCGCAGGCGCACGTCACATCGGCCGTAAATCCTTTGAAAAGCGCGGAAGCTTTCACCTGACTGCGGCTGATTTCGATATAGTCGTCCTCATCCGGAACGCCGTTCCAAAGGAACGGATTGGTCAGATATAAATGCTTGGCCTTGACCGCGCCGTCTCCGCCGTCTTTCTGAGGACAGGAAGAGGCCGCGGATACCGCCGCCGGTCCCGGCAGCTTGTCGGAAATTTTCGTGATTTCCGGCGCCGGTTTCTTTTCGGGGACCGACACGCCGTACTCATCTTCCGTTGCGCCGAGCATCGAAACAACTTCCGCGTGAACGGAATCAAAGTCCAAAGACGGGCCGCCGAGCGCTTCGAAAAGAGAAGACAAAGCGTTAAAGCCCGTCAGCGGCGTTTCGCCCGAAGCGGCGCGCGTCTGAATCAAACGGCCTTCGGCGTTCATCACGGAACCTTTCTTTTTGTAAAGCGGCTCCGTTGCGATCACAATGCCGGCGGCGCCGCAGACGGCTGTGGCGCGGGATGAAACGGCGATAACGCACTCCAAATTCTTGAGAAGCTCTTTGATTCTGTCGTTGAGACAAATATCGGTCAGATCGGAATCCAAACAGACAAGCACTTTCAAGTCGCCGGATTCCATTTTGGAAACGATGTCATCCAAAGACGGCTGCTTGGTGTGCTTGGACAGGTAGCCCGCGCCGGTTGCGTTCATGAACGGGCGCATAAAAAGAAGCTTGGATTTGCCGCCGGCAAGCTCAACGATTTCTGCCAGACGCTTGGCGTCCGTGTAAGGCGTCAGGTCTGAAATGATGACCGTGTCCGCGTCGGGCGCGAATTCCGGGGTGTCGTAAAGGCTTGCGTCGGGTTTGACGATGACGTTTTGTGTTGAAATCGGCAATTCTTTCAAACCGAATGAAACGATTTCCGCGCCTTTTTCTTTGGCGTGGACCAAACGTCTCATCAAAAGCGGATACTGAACGTACGGGTCAACAAAGAGATAGACCTTTTTCGCCGCTTCCGCGTCCTCGTAGGTTGTTCCGCGGCCGGTGTAAGCGTGAAGCTTTCCGATGTCTTTGAAAAGGCCGGTCATTCCCGTGCTGGCGGGAACGCCGAGTTTTTCACCGATTTTCATGAGGGCTAAATGTTCTTCGTTGGTTGTTCCGCCCACAGAGAGAAGAGCAATCTGAGACGCGGCGACGCCTTTCAGCGCGGCGGCGGCCTGAGCGACCGCAACATCTGCGGCGACGGCGCTTCCTTTCACGCTTGAGACGGCGGGGCAGTAATTGTCGGCCAAATGAACGCCGAAGCGGCAGAGTTTCCCCTGATTGACGGGAGAGGCTTTCCGGTAGTCGATATTTAAAATCGGCGCGCCGCAGGCAGTGCCTGTTGAAACGGCTTTTGTTTCAAGCTCTCTCATATAAACGCCGCAGCCGAAACCGCAGCCGTAACAGACGGTGGAATACACATTTTCCTTAAACTTGGGATCAAGAATGTCGGCCATTTTAATGCACCTCCTCCAATTTGACTTCAAAGAAAGGCGGCGTTCTGTCGTCCATGCCGGTCACATAATTCAGCTCATCCTGAATCGGATTGGCGAACTTGCGGTACAGCCTTGCCAGCGGAATATCGGCCGGACAGACATCGGAGCACTGGCCGCAGCCGACGCAGGAGTCCATCAGATGCAGGAAGCGGATCATATGGAACAGGGAAATGTCATAGCTGTCCGCCGGGTCATTGAAGGCCGTACATTTGGCTTCGGCGCCGCAGGCGCACGGCGGGCAGACCGTCCGGCACGCGCCGCAACGGACACAATTTTCAAGCTCTTTCTTGAAGTCTTCAATGGTTTGGCTCTTCATCGGCACAAAGATTTCCTCTTTGGTTTTGGCCGACATTTTCAGCATGACGCCGTTGACCTTGCCGCGGGCTTCGGCCGCCGGTTCGCTGGCCGCTTTGACCTCGGCGTAGCCGCCGTCAATAGCGTTTCGTAAGAATTCTGCCCCTTTTTCGGTCATGACTTCAACAAAAGTACCTTTGCCGGCGTAATCGGGCATGACGCCCCAGTTGCCGCAGGCCAGATCGGCGTTGGTCGCAATTTTAATGATACAATAGCGGCAGTTTTCACGGCGGCCGTTGTCTTCTTCTTCCAATTCGTCGATGGACTGAGCGTGGTGCGCGCCGTCGGCCGTTTCCAAAATCAATTTGCCTTTTTCGATTTCTTCGGCGCGGACGTCGTCGGGATTGAGGCCGTAAACTTCCTCGGTCACCTTGCGGATTTTGTACGGCATCATTGTGCCGCCGCAGTTGAGACCGATTGTGAAGAGTTTGTCCGTGTCGATCATATTGCGTTTTTTCTGTTCGCGTATGCCGCGCATATCACAAGGCTTGACGGCCAACGCAATCGCCGCGTCGTTTTGGAACTGGCGCAGATATTTGGTCGGGTTGGAAATCAGCATATGCATGGAACCGGCCGACGCGTAAACATCTTCAATGTCGGATGTTAAAACCGGAACGGCTTCATACTGGCTTGTCTTTTTGAGAACAACAACGTGTTCGACGAGTCCTTTTTCAAGAGCGCCGGCTAAAACAGACGTGACCAGACCGCCGGACCCGCCTTCTTTTCGGACTTCTTCGCGAACGGACCAGCCGATATATTGGCCGCCGACCAAAATGTCGGAAGCGGTCAAAAGATCGCCGGTGGTTGACGGCGCAGGCGGTTTCTTCTCGGGAGGCTTTGCTGCCGGCGGCGCGCCTTCAGGCGCCGCGTTTTCGGGTGCGGACATTTAGACCACCCCTTCCTTTCGGAGCGGGCTTGGGCCCAGCGCTTTCACCTTCTCAACCATTTCAGTGACGAACTCGGCGAACTGCTGGCCCTCGGAAGCCGAAATCCAGCGCAGTATCAGGCGGTCGTCTTCAAGACCCATTTCATTCAGCATGGTTTTCACGAATTTGTATTTGACAAGCGTTTTATCGTTGCCGTTAACGTAGTGACAGTCGCCGATATGGCAGCCGGTCATCAAAACGGCGTCGGCGCCTTCCAAAAAGGCGGTATAGATATGCACCGGATCCACGCGGCTGGAGCACATCACGCGAACGACTCGGACGTTGGCCGGCTGCTGGAATCTGGCAACGCCCGCGCCGTCGGCGCCGGCATAAGAACACCAGTTACAGCAAAACATAACGATTTTCGGATTAAAACCGCCGGAGGAAGCACAACTTGTCACGGCGGATTTGGGGATGATGTCGGACATCAATTCACCTCCTCTTCGAAATAGAACACACTCTTGACCTGAGAGAGCAACTGGACATTGTCAAAGTGAGACTGGTCAATGGCACCGGTCGGACAGGACATAGCGCAGCAGCCGCATCCCTTGCAAGCGGCCGGATTGATCACGGAGCGGAGCGCTTTAAAGGACAATCCTTTCTGTGTGACAACCTTCTCTTCCAAAGTGATGGCGTGGTACGGGCAGACGTCTTTACAGGCGCCGCAGCCGACACAAACCGCCTCGTCCACCGTGGAGAGTTCGGCCGGAGACAAAAGGGCGTCTCGGGACAGAACCGTACAGGCGCGGGAGGCCGCCGCTTGGGCTTGAGTGACGGATTCCTCAAACAATTTGGGGAACTGCGCCAAACCGCAGACGAAAACGCCATCCGTTCCAAAGTCGACCGGTCTGAGTTTCGGGTGGACTTCCATAAAGAAACCCTCTTTCGTCAGCGGAACTTTCATCATCGGGCCGACATCGCGGTTGCCTTCTTCAGAAACCGTGGCGGCGCTGAGAACAACGCAGTCGGCGTCCAACACGAAGTCAAAGCCGATGGTCATATCGCGGACGGACACCGTGTTTCCGGAAACGGCCGGCGGGTTGTTCACATCATACATCATGAAGTGGACGCCGAGTTCACGGGCCTTGGTGTACATTTCTTCGTACATACCATATGTGCGGATGTCACGGTAGAGAATATAAATCTCCGCTGCGGGATGCAGTTCCTTATATCGGACGGCATTTTTCACAGAGTTGGTACAGCAGATTCTGGAACAGTACGGGCGTTCTTCGTTTCGGCTGCCGGCACACTGAATGAAAACGACGTTTTTGAAATCGCCTTCATTTTTGTCAATGGCTTCCTTGAATTCCAGCTGGGTTTTAACAATCGGGTTTTCCTGATAGCCGAAAAGACCCGGCTGTTTCAATTCGTGAGCGCCGGTGGCAATAATAATGATACCGAAGTCAAGCTCCTTTGAGGGTTTGCCTTCCGTCATGATTTGACCTCTGAAATTTCCGACAGCCCCGCTGACATTTTCCATCAAAGAATTGTAATGAATGTGGATTTTGTCATGGGACACGACCTTGCCGATGATTTCCTTCAGCTGCGGCGCATAGCTTTCAAGTCTTTTGAGGTTGCCGCCGAGTTCATCCGTCTTTTCAACCAAATCGACTTCATAGCCGTTGTCGGCCAGCTCGCTCGCCGCCGTCAGGCCGGCAACGCCGCCGCCGAGAACGACCGCGTTGTGAACAAGAGATAAGGATTGGCTGTAAAGCGGCGTGTAATATTTGACTTTGCTGACGGCCTGGCGCACCAAGTCTTTGGCTTTTTTGGTCGCGTGCCCGGGTTCGTCGTGGTGGATCCAAGAACAGTGTTCGCGGATGTTGGCGAATTCAAAAAGCCACGGGTTAAGGCCGGCTTCCTGACAGGTTTGCTGGAAGAGCGGCTCGTGCGTTCTTGGGGTACAGGCGGCCACAACAAAGCGGTTGAGCTTATAATCTCGGATCATATCAAGGATACGGCTTTGCGTGTCGTCGGCACAGGAGTACATTTCCTCCTTGGAGAGAATCACATTCGGCAAAGTTGCCGCATAATCAACGATTGCCGGAACATCCACAACGCCGCCGATATTTGTACCGCAGCGGCAGACAATGACGCCGATGCGCGGTTCATCGCCGACCGGGTTTTCCGGCGGGATGTCAACGATTGTTTCAAGGCTCTTGCGCGCCGTATTGAGAAGCGCGCCCGCTTTAGACGCCGCGCCGCTGGCCTGAGCCACGGATTCGGGAATGTCTTTGGGACCTTGAGCGACGCCGGCCGTAAAGATGCCGGGGCGGGTTGTCTGTGTTTGAGAGTCGGGCAGGGTTTTCACAAAGCCGTATTTGTCAAGTTCGACATTGAGCAGCTTGGCAAGTTCGCGGGTAGAGGCCGGCGCTTCCAGACCGACGGAGAGAACGACAAGATCAAAGTCTTCGTGAACGATTTCGCCGTCGCCGCCTTCATAACGAAGGGACGGGACGCCGCCGTCTTTGATATCCACGCCGGACGGGCGGGAGTTGATGAACCGGACGCCGTCACTTTCCGCGCGGAGCGCAAACTCTTCGTAACCTTTGCCGAAAGTTCTGAGGTCAATATTAAAAATCGCGACATCGACTTCGGGGTGGTGGTCTTTAATCAAACGGGACTGTTTCACGGCATATGTACAGCAGACGGAAGAGCAGTAAGCCCGGTTGATTTCGGGGTTTCTGGAACCGACGCATTGAATGAAAGCAATCTTCTTCGGCAGCTCGCCTTTGGAGGTCTGAATGTGACCGGCGAACGGGCCGGAAGCGTTGGTATATCTTTCAAACTGGAGCGCTGTGACAACATCGGGGTGGTCGAAGCGGTAGGCTTCTAAAATTGTCGGGTCAAAAGCCTGAAAACCTGTCGCGATAATCACGGCGCCGACATCGATGTCTTCAAACTCGTCCGCAAGCTCGTAGTTGACCGCGCCGCGCTGGCAGACTTTTGCGCAATTGCCGCATTTGCCGTTTTTGAGCATGATACAGTTGTCGGGGTCGATTGTCACAATTTTCGGAATGGCCTGAGGGAACTGGAAATAAATGGCTTTCCTTTTGGAGAGGCCTTCTTCGAATTCGTCGGCCACTTTCTTCGGGCATTTGGCCAGACAATCACCGCAGCCGACGCATTTGTCAACGTCGATGAAACGGGATTTTTTCTTGACGGTCAGTTTAAAATTGCCGGCATCGCCGGAAAGGCCGGTGACTTCGGAATAAGTCAATAATTTGATATCGGGGTGGCGGCTGGCCTCCACGAGTTTTGGAGAAAGAATACAAGCGGAACAATCCAGCGTCGGGAATGTTTTGTCAAGCTGCGCCATGACGCCGCCGATGGACGGCTTGGATTCGATCAGATAAACGCGGTAGCCGCTGTTGGCCAAGTCAAGCGCGGACTGAACGCCGGCAATACCGCCGCCGATAACGGCAACTGCGCCGACAGCTTCTGAATTTGCCATACTTAAGCCTCCTTTGCTTTTTCTTGGGCTTTGTCTTGGGCTTTTTCTTTGGCTTTTTCTTGGAGAGCGGTGATTTTCTCTTCAAATGCGGGATTGGTTGTCATATTCATTTGAATGCCGAGTTCTTTGGGGGAATAACCGAAAGCCAGCCCGAGAAGCTGAGAATAGTGAAGAACCGGAATGCGGTAATCTTTGCCTTCTTTGTTCAGCTGGATTTGGCCGGAGTCGAACTGAAGGTGGCAGAACGGGCAGGCGTCAACGATGCAGTCAAAGCCGTCCTTTTGGAGAACAACCAGTTTCTTCTCGGTCATTTTCAATGTGGTTGCCAAAAAGGCGGAGCGAGCGCCGCCACCTGCGCCGCAGCACATCATCTTTTCTTCATAGTCAACGCTTTTCGCGCCGGTGGCGTCGACCAGCGCGTCAAAGAAGCGCGGGTTTTCGGCGCTGCCGAGTCCTTCCTTTTCTTTGGACGGGCGGATCATGTGGCAGCCGTAGTGAACCGCGACTTTAATGCCGTCAAGCGGCACGGTCACTTTGTCTTTGATGGCTTGCGGCCCGATATCTTTTTCGAGGAATTCGATGATATGGCGGACTTTTGCGCTTCCCTTGTATTCTAAACCGACTTCGCTCAAGTTTTTATTGACTTTATCTTTGCAGCCGGGGTCATGCATTAACGTCAGATTGGCTTCTCCCAAAGAACCGTAGCACCCGTTGCAGACCGTCAGCAAGTCCATGCCCATCCGTTCGGACAGAACAATGTTGCGGCTGGCCATGGTGAGCCACGCGGTTTTGTCAAAAGACTTAAAAACGCCGGGGGCCGGACAGCAGGAGGCGCCTTCAAGTTCGTGAAGGTCAACGCCTAAATCTTTCATCACTTGGCGGCTGGCAAGCTCGATGCCCGGATACCGGTTCGGCGCGACGCAGCCAAGGAAAAGAGAAAGGCTTTGGGATTTCTTCCCGTTTTCAGATTCTGTAGACATTTCTTAATAACTCCTGATAAATTTCATGAAAATAATCGCATACCGATCACTCTTTTTGTGTCAGCGCATCGAATTCGCAGATTTTCAGCAGCTTGCGGACCTGTTCGTAGGCTTCTGGATACATATGGACGGTCGGCGGCACTTCCGAAAGCCCCAGCTCCAGTCTTTTCTTCCGGTTGGAATCGTTGATCGGAACGGCGTGGCCGGTGTCGATCACAAAGTGGGCCACTTCGCGGTGAGCCGGAAGCATAATGCCTTCGCGGACTGCCAGTGTACGCATACGCAGAAGCGTATCAACATTTAAAACGCCTTCCGGACATCTTTCCTGGCATTTGTAGCAGGTTGTGCAGTACCACAGGTATGGGTCGTTTAAAATCTGCTTTTTCATACCGAGACCCGCCATACGGATGTATTTTTTAATATCGAACTTGCTCTCGATGTCTTTCATGGGACATCCGGTGGAACAGCCGCTGCAGTTGAAACACAGCAAGGCCTTCTCCAAGCCTTTTTCTTGGGTGAGTTCTCCAAAGAAGTTTTTATCGATTTCAGATGAACTGATGGGATCTGTCATGAAATACTCCCTCTCTCTTTTAAATTGATAGAATAAAATGGTTTAAACAATTCAATCAAAATGAATCAAATCCTATCGCTGAAATGTATGCAAAAGAAAGCAAACATCAAAACGCGAGCGTGCCGCAGAAGCGGCAAAGATTTGAAAAAACCATGCGGAAACGTGCACGAAACCGACGCGGTTTATATAATGATAAATTATGAACATACACAAAAACATGAAATCATATATAAAGTCTGCCGTTCGGCTCAATGGTTAACATATGAACCGTATAATCTTCATTTTTGATTTCGTTTTGGAGAAAAGAGCGGAGTTTACATTGCAAAATGCCGTGAAATAATCGTGAGATAAAAATGTCGTGAAATAAAAAAATGCGGAATAAAAAAATTTGGAATAAAAAAATGTGAAAGACGGTCTCAAATGAGACCGCCTTCCGAACCGAAATGAATTTTTTGCAGCAATTCATGTTGGGTTGAACGAATTTCGTTTTTGACTTTTGTTTTATTGGTTAGCGCGTCTTTTCGAAGACCTTCTGTAAATAAACAGAAGGGCAGCCAATATCATCAAAATCAAAATGATATACATTAAAACGCTGAAATTTTTGCTTTCCGAGCTGTACTTAATGACGAGCTCATAAACTCCCTCGCGTTCGGAATCCTGTGTCAGGCCGTCAATTCTTTGAATTGTCGCATCGGCATTGACAATGATTTCGATCGGGCTGCCTAACGGAATATATCCGTCAGGGGCTTTTACTTCGGAAAGGCGGTAAATTCCGGGTTTCAATGTGATCTCTTCCGATAATTCGGAACTCGTGGAATAAATTCTGACGTTGCCCTTCTCATCAAGGATTTCGAAAGTTGCGTCGATTGTTTTTGACGGATTGGATCTGTCAACGGCTTTCAGGGCCAAGATGGCCGAAAGCTCCGGTCCGGAACCGGAAGGGTCGCCGGAAGGGTCATCGGATGGGCCGCCGGAAAAGCCGCCACCACCGGAATTGTCTTGGATTTCGGCGGAGCCTGTGCTGTTGCCGGGGCGGGGGTTACTCGTGTCCGAAACGGAGAACACGGCACCAATCGTGTAATCATCGTCAACGCCAAACGTGTACGGGTTGTCAGGCGCGCTGATGCCGGTCCAGTGCGAGAACGTGTAACCGGAAGCGGCCAAAGCTCGGATCGTAACGTCAGTATCTTCCGAAACTGTTACCGATTGGGTGAACTCTGTTTCTAAACCGCTGCCGACCGTGACGTAAATATTGCCGTTTGAGACGGGAGACGGTGTCAGCGTGTTGAAGTCGCCGTTTTCGCTGTAGAACACAACGCCGATTGTGTAGTCGCTGTGAACTTCAAACGTATACGGGTTTTCAAGCGTGCGGATGCCGGTCCAGTACGAGAACGCATAACCGGAATCGCCCTCGGCCCGAATTGTGACAGCAGTCGCAGCCGGAACCGTCACCGATTGGGTAAACTCGGTTTCCAAACCGTTGCCGACCTTGATGTAAATATCGCCGTTTGAAACGGAGGACGGCGTCAGCGTGTAGGAGCTGCCGCTTTCTCTGTAAAACACAGCGCCGATTGTGTAATCATCGTCAACATCAAACGTATACGGGTTTTCGAGCGTGCGGATGCCGGTCCAGTAAGAGAACGCGTAACCCGAAACACCGGAAGCCAGAAGCGCGATGTCCGTATCTGCCGCAACTGTTACAGATTGGGTGAATTCGGTTTCTAAACCGTTACCGATAATGATGTAAATGTTGCCGTTTGAGATGGAGGACGGCGTCAGCGTGTGGAAGTCACCGCTTTCGCTGTAGAACACAGCGCCGATTGTGTAATCGCCGTTAACTTCAAACGTATGCGGGTTGGCAAGCGCGCTGATGCCGGTCCAGTACGAGAACGCGTAACCGGAATCACCCTCGGCCCGAATCGCGACAGCAGTCGCGGCCGGAACTGTTACGGATTGGGTGAATTCGGTTTCTAAACCGTTGCCGACCTTGATGTAAACATCGCCGTTTGAGACGGAGGACGGCGTCAGCGTGTAGGAACTGCCGCTCTCGCTGTAGAAGACAGCGCCGATTGTGTAGCCTTTGTTAACTTCAAACGTATACGGGTTGTCAAGCGCGCTGATGCCGGTCCAGTACGAGAACACATAACCGGAAGTGCCGACAGCACGAATCTCGACTTCAGTACCGGTCTGAACCGTCACCGATTGGGTGAATTCTGTTTCTAAGCCGTCGCCGACTGTGATGTAAATATTACCGTTGGAGACGGGAGACGGATCCAGCGTGTAGAAGTCAACGCTTTCGCTGTAGAACACAGCACCGATTGTGTAATCATCGTCAACATCAAATGTATACGGGTTGTCAAGAGCGCTGATACCGATCCAGTACGAGAATTCATAACCGAAAGCGCCGACAGCACGAATCGTGACTTCAGTGTCAGCCGAAACCATTATCGGCAGAGTGAACTCTGTTTCCAAACCGTTGCCGACCGTGATGTAAATATCGCCGTTTGAAGCGGAAGACGGGGTCAGCGTGTAGGAACCGCCGCTTTCGCTGTAGAAGACAGCACCGATTGTGTAATCGTCGTCAACATCAAATGTATACGGATTGGCAAGCGCAGTGATGCCGGTCCAGTACG
>WRDC01000014.1 GCA_009783635.1 Methanimicrococcus sp.
ATTTTAAAATTTGATTTGATTTATAAATCTTTTTCCCCACAACAGTAATTAAAGACATAATTAAGACATGGTTAATATAGATTATCAATCAATCCGGAAAAATCCGAAAAAACAGACCTATTCTTCTTAACTCTTTTTCTTAACTCTTCTTCTTAACTTTTCTTCTTAACTCTTCTTCTTAAACCGGCGGCAAATCTTTCAGTCATCTTTTATAAAAAAATGAATTAAAGAGTGAAGTAAATCGCGTGCGGCACATCGCCGAAATAAATGACCGCACTCGGGTCAACGATGCCGCATTTGAAGGCGCAGTCAATTGCTTTTTTTCCGATGATATTTGCCGTTGTCGCTTCGCAAAGTAAGCTCATGACCGTTTCTTCATCGGCTTCTTCTCCCAAGTAAAAGGAAGCGTTCACCGTGATTTCGCACGTCTCATTTTTCAAATGCCGGCCGACCAGTTCGCGGTCACAGACGGCGACCATGAAATGTTTTTCAGACCTGTGGATTTTAACGTACATCTTTTTTCTCCGTTTATTTGGGTTTTCAGCGGCGGACCGGCTTTAAGTGGTCCAAATCGGGCATGATGATATCTCCGCGGCGGTTCATCTGTTCAATCATGACATCCATTTCTTCGGCGGGAATGCCGGATTTTCCGGCCTCGGCATAGACCTCTTTCTTCGGGGCTTTGCCGCCGGCGTTTCGCTCTGAAATTGTTTTGATAATATCTTTAATAATTTGGATTTTGTCGCGCTGCGATTTGCTGATGCCCACTGAAATCATGTCGGCGTCCATCATTCCTGTTTCCGGGTCGATGCCGACGTTTTTCAAACATTCCATGGTGATGTCGGTCGTCCGAATCGCGTCTTCCATGGTGACGCGGTTGCTCAGGCGGACGCGCGCGCTGGATTCGGCCAAGCGGATCAGCGCTTCCAGCTGACGGGCCGTCACCGGAACGGGCATATTTTTGCCTTCGCCTTGTTTTCGGAGGCTTGTGTAAAAGTCTGTCAGGTGGTTCCGCGCCTCTTTATCCATGATCGGGTAAATGTTTCTTCTGGAATAGGCCACATATTTGCGCAAAAGCTCCGGCTCAATTTCAGGCACGATGTTGATCATCTGCTCATCAATGTATTCCTGCGTGATTCCCGATGAGGAAATGTTGCTTTTGTGCTGCAAAAGTTCTCCGGCGTAGTGCGTCTGAATCACGTGGGTCGCGATTTTGCTGTCGATTGCGCTTTCGGGGATGTCGAGCAAAACGAAAATCAAATCAAAACGGGACAGCAGTGTCGGCGGCATATCGATCTGGTTCGCCAGACTTTCGTAACGGTTGAACCGGCCGTACACCGGGTTGGCGGCGCCGAGAACGGCGCACCGGGATTTTAAAGTGGCGATGATGCCGGCTTTGGCAATGCTGATGGTTTGCTGTTCCATCGCTTCGTGCAGGGAGCTTTTGTCTTCATCGCGCATTTTGTCCATTTCGTCAACGGCCGCAATACCCATGTCGGCCATGACAAATGCGCCGCCTTCGATTGTCCAGCGCCCGTCGCCGAGTTCATCCCGGACGGCGGCGGCCGTCAAACCGCTCGCGGACGCGCTTTTGCCTGAGGCGAAAACGCCGCGCGGGGAGAGTTTGACAATGTAGCGGAGCAACTGACTTTTCGCAACGCCGGGGTCGCCGACAAGGATGACGTGAATATCTCCGCGCGTCCGGGTCCCGTCGGGGAACTGTTTGACAACGCCTGAAAACAGCTGGTACATCAGCGCGCGCTTCACGTGCTCGTTGCCGTAAATGGTCGGCGCGATAGACGCAACGATTTTGTCATAAATATGAGGGTCCCGGCTGAGCTCTAAAATCCGTTCCTCTTCTTCGGCGGTGATGTCGAGCTCGTCATATTCCTGATCCAGACGTTCAATGGAGTTGGCTTCCAAAATCAAATCGTAAGATGTGGATTTGCCTTCGCGGAGCGAGCGCGGAACGGAGCGGAGAATGCCGTTGATAATGACGCGGTCGCCCGGAGAAATCTGTCCCGTCAGGTCGTCGGCAAAATTAATTTCAATGCTTTGCGGGTTGGAACCGCCTTTTAAGCTTTCGGGCGACTCCTGTATCTGTCCTTTTTGTGAGTCGATAAATTCCGATTGTTCCGTGACAAGCTTAAAGGGGCCGCGTTTGCCGCAGTTTTCATTCTCGCAGCCGGAATACGGCTCATCCAGCTTGTTTCCGGGCTGTTCGACAAAAGTGACCGTATCGCAGCGCATACATTTGAACGCCGCCTTTACAATGCGCGGGCGGACTTCGGTTGCCCGCCGGATCATGCCTTCGACAGCGGTGAATTTGGATAAGTGTTTGCTCCGGAGGTCGCGGATTGGAATACGGTTGGGAATATTGATGATACGGATGTGCGCACTGTCCAGCTTTTTCATAATGGGCAGGTCCATATCTTTGAGAGCGGTTTCCAGCGAGTGAATCACTGTTTCCGGATTTTCAATTAAGTCGCGGGCAATATTGCGGTCAAAAATTTCCAATTTGTCGTAATTGACCGTCAGGCTTCGCTTATCGGGGTAACTGTTGGCCAGCTCCAAGACATCGTCTTGGTAATACCGCTTTAAAAAGTCCTTTAATTTTTTATTCCATTTTTCGTCAACGGCCATGGTATCACAAAAAATTTCAAAAATTGAGTTTCGTTCGGGAAGTCATTAGGAAGGAAATAAATGTTCCAATCCCATGATAAACCTTTTTAAAATATCAAAAAAGAATGAAATTTCGGGGCTGTCAATCCTGCCGCCGTCAGGGATGAAACGATTCGGTTTTGCCGTTTGACTTAAAAGTATTTATATGAAAAACGGTATTACACAAAACAGTCAAACTCCCTTTAAGTTGACAAATCAATTTCCGTGCCCGGTTAGTCTAGCGGTAAGGCGGTGGTCTCGAAAACCACTTCTTCTTCGAAGAGCGCAAGTTCAAATCCTGCATCGGGCGCTATTTTCTTTTCAATTTCATTCAGTTTTGAATTTTTTAATTTTGAGTTTCTTTTGTTTGCTCTTTCCCTTTTTCCTTTAAATCAGGCTTTGCACGAAACGTCCATATGTTGTTGATATAGGCTTTGCGCCAGTGAAAGAATATCTGAAATGACAAATTCGGTCATGCGGGAATTCATATAGGGTAAAGTTATATATCTCAACATTAAGTTTTTAAGCACGAGTAGATAAATTTAAAAAGTGAGATGTATGACACAATTTAGGTATACTGAAAAGTCCAAGAGTATTGACTCTGTCATGAAAGACTTTAAAGTTGTTCCATATCCTGAAGTCTCCAAAACATTGGACGAGGCGACTCGAAAAACCCTTCAAGCTTATTATGAAGCTAAAGCAGTTTCCGGCCAAAATAACACTCCTAAAAAAGCAGCTGCGGGTCAAAATAAAACTCTTAAAAAATCTAAAGCTTGACCGAAATAATCTGAGAAACATCCGACAATAAACAAGTTGATGTGGATGAGTTTTTCTAAAGAAATTTATGTTTTTGCGAGACCAAATGGTTCGGGTAAATCTACTGTCATCAAATATTATATCAAAGACCCTCTTTCGATGTAATCATTCAAATGATTCTGTTTATTTTTTAGCTTTTCGTGCCAAGTTTTCAAATCAAGAACTTTTATATAGGCTCGCTTTCATAAAATAGATTCAGAATGTCTCGAGATGTCCTTGTCGACCAAACCATAGAAATTCTCCGCCATGCCGGTTTCTTGGTTTCGGACCGCTGCGATATTCGCCCCCGCAGTTTTGATATTGCCGCCCGCCGAGGCGACACCTTGCTTTTGTGCAAAATCCTTCAAAACGTTGACGGTTTGACCGAAGAAACGGCAAGCGAAATGCAATTGCTGGCCGAAATCCTCGGCGGAACGCCGCTTGTTATCGGGGAAAAAACCCGCGACCAGATGTTTGAAGACGGCGTCATTTATATGCGCTACAAAATCGTGGCCGTCAACATTCAGACTTTTTATGATTATTTCATCGAAGGCGTCACACCGTTCGTGTCGGCTTCCCCCGGCGGTCTTTATGTGCCCGTCAACGGAAGCGCTTTGAAAGAAGCGCGCCTTGAAAATAATTTATCTCTCGGCTCACTTGCCGGAATCGTCGGCGTCTCGCGCCGGACGATCAGCAAATACGAGGATGAAGGTATGCACGCGTCTATTGATACGGTTTTAATGCTTGAGGATTTGCTTCACATCGAGTTGGCGCAGCCGATCGACCTTCTGAATCCGGCGGTTTTGACCCACCCGAAGAAACACGAGGCGGAATCCCAACAGGCTTTCGGAAAAACCGCCGCCTCCGACTTTTCACCGCCCGCACCGTCCAAAGTCGGCGGAACAGCGGCGACCGGCAAGGATTCACCGGAGACCGTCGCGGGAAATGAGCTTTTATCTTACGTTTCCACGCTCGGCTTCGATGTCAAAGCAACAGACCACGCGCCGTTCAAAGCGGTTTCAAAAGACAAAAACTCCGTCATTTTAACGGGCGCGGGCAAATACAACCCGACCATTATCAAACGCGCTCACCTGATGAGCAGCATTTCCGACGTTTTTCAAACGGAATCTGTCTATTTAATCGACGGCAATTCCAAAGTTAAATCGGTCGAAAGCACCGCTTTCATTGAGAAAAAAGAACTCGTCAAAATGAACGGTCCCGAAGAACTGATCGAAACAATCGAAGAGCGTAAAGTCCCCGAAAAAAAATGACCCCTCTGTCAATCCGCTGAATATTTGCCTTCATTTTGTCTGTTCCGAGAACACGGGAGCGGGTCAGGGGGATGGAAAAAAAGGCGGAAACGGGGAGGCTGGTATTACCGTCTTCGTTCGCTTTTTTTATTTTTTTTATTTTTTTACTTTTTTACTTTTTTTATTTTTTTATTTTTTTATTAACAGGTTAACAAATTTTCGACCCGGGTCCGAGCTCTTGGTCCGGCTCCAACAGCGACACTTTTCCGCTGCCGTCATCCGCCGCCAAAATCATGCCCTGCGACTGAACGCCGCAGAGTTTGGCGGGTTTTAAATTGACAATCACGCAGACGGTTTTACCGATAAGGTCTTCCGCTTCATAATAGGCGCGAATGCCTGAAACGATCTGTCTCGGCGCGTCTTCGCCGACATCGACCATGATTTTGTAAAGCTTTGTTGACTTTTCGATCGTTTCTGCGGAAAGGATTTTTCCGACTTTGATTTGAGCCCTAAAGAAATCGTCGATTGAGATTTCGGGCAATAATTCCGCTTTTGGTTCTTCATTTTCCATGCTTTTCTCTCCGGCGGCGCGGGCAGAGTCCGGCGCGCTTTTGCCGCTGTCCTCTTTCGGGGCGCTCCCCTCTATCGGGGCGCTCCCCTCTATCGGGGCGCTCGTCTTTTTATCGCTCATCTTTTTATCGCTCGCCTTTTTATCGCTTTTCTTTTTATCGCCGTTTTCGTCGGGAAGTTTTTCCCCGTCGGGTATCAATCCGGCCTCTTTCATTGCCAAATAAACGCGCTTTTTGGCGATTTCAGCCATTTCCGCAATTTTGTCATCTTCCAGTTTCGTAAACAAAATTTCGGGTTTACCTAAGCCTGATCCCGGAACCAGAGGCACAAGCGCTTCTTCGTAGAGAACGCTGGCCACTTGGCTCGAAAGACCCAATTGTTCCCAAGCCTCCTGCATCTTTCCGGGCGCAACCGGCTCGAAAAGGACCGCCAGCGCTTTGACAAGCTGAAGACAATTGTAAACAACACCGCCGCACTTCTCTTTATCGGTTTTGATCAGCGCCCACGGTTCATGAGACTGGAAATAAGTGTTTGAAAAAGATGCGAGTTCCATCACAATGTCCGTGTATTTTTTGAATTCGTATTCCAAAAGCGCGTCAACGGCCTCTGTGGTCGTCGCTTTGATCCGGTTTTCAATTTCCGGCTCCACCGTTCCTTTGGGGATTTCGCCGAAATTTTTGGAAGCGAACAGAAGGGAGCGGTAGAACAAATTGCCGAGAACCGCCACAAGCTCCGAGTTGACCTTCTCCTGAAGCATCTCCCATCCGAAGTTCAGGTCTTTGGTGTGAGAAGTGTAACCGGCCAAATAGTAGCGGAGCAAATCGGGATGGAATCCGTGGTCTAAATAATCCTCGCCGACCCAAACAACATAACCGCGGCTCTTTGAGAATTTTTTATCATCGATTTTTACCATTCCGGAAGCCACGATATCTGTCGGGAGTGAGTAGCCGGCGCCTTTCAGCATGGCCGGCCAAAAAATACAGTGATGGTAAACAATGTCGCCGCCGATAAAGTGAACGATTTCAGAGTCCTGCCCGTTTTCATCCGCCGGCGCCTTCCAAAACTTTTCCCAAGAAGAGCCGGTTTTTTCCGCCCACTCTTCGGTAAAAGCGATATAACCGATCGGCGCGTCCACCCAGACGTACACGACCAATCCTTCCGCGCCCGGAAACAAAACACCCCAGTCCATATTTCTGGTAATGCACCAGTCTTCCAGCCCCTGCGTCACCCAGCCTTTCGCGTAATTGACGGCATTGTCCGTTCCGCGGAGTGTTTCCAAATACCTTTTCAAAAAGCCGTCAAATTCGGACAGCTTGAAAAAACGGTGCTCCTGATTCCTGTATTCCGCCGGATTCTTGCAAACGGCGCATCTCGGGTCGATCAGTTCTCCCGGGTACAGCGGCTTTCCGCAGCCTTGGTCGCATTCGTCGCCGCGCGCGATTTTGCTGCAGTGCGGGCAGGCGCCTTCAACATACCGGTCCGGCAAAAAGCGGTCGCAGTGCGGGCAGTAAGCAATGTCAATGTTTTTCGAATACACGTGGCCGCCGTCAATGAGTTTCTGAACGATGTCCGTCGTCCTGTTGTGGTTTTCGGGGTCGTCCGTCGTCCCGAAAGCGTCAAAATGAACGCCCATGCGGCTGAAAATTTTCAAAAAGTGATCATGATAGACAGCGATGAGTTCCTTGGGCGTCACGCCTTCTTTTTCAGCGTTAACGACAATGGGGGTTCCGTGGGTGTCGGAGCCGCAAATGAAGACAACTTCACGTCCCTGCTTTCTTTGGGAACGAACGTAAATGTCCGCCGGCACATAAGTGCGCATGTGACCGAGATGCGCCATTCCGTTTGCGTACGGGAGCCCGCAAGTGACAATCATCGGTTTTTTCTCGGGTTTCATTTTATTGACCTCTCATTTCTATTATTTTAATCGTGAATGGTTGTTATGAAGTGCGCCCGAATTTATAAAATTTTGTATGGGTCTCTTCTTTCGCCCGCCCGATTTGCCGGTTTGATTCTTTCGATTTGATTTCGATTTGATTTCGATTTGATTTCGATTTGATTTCGGTTTGAATTTCGGTTTGAATTTCGATTTGAATTTCGGTTTGGTTTGATTTCGGTTTGGTTTGATTTCGGTTTGGTTTCGGTTTGGTTTCGGTTTGTTTCGGTTTGATTTCGGTTTGATTTCGGTTTGATTCTTCCGGTTTTGGGTTATACAACCGAGAATTTATAATTTAGAATAACATTTTTAAAACCGTTTCTTGTTTGTTTCATTGTTTTTATTTCATTGCTTTTGGTTTTTACATCCGGAGAAGATTAAAAAATGGACCAGAACACTCCCAATAATTCCGCCCCGTCGGGGTCGCGTTACCACCCTTATCACAGCTATGCGCCGGAACTTCATTCCGAAACGCCGGAGGCCGCGCCTTTTGAAAAGTCCGCCTCCTCGGTCTCCTCCGAGAGCACGCCCGCGCCCGCGCCCGCGCCCGCTGCGTCTCTCGCGCCCGCGCCCGCACCCGCACCCGCGCAGACGCCCGCTGCGTCTCCCGCGCCGAGACCGCCTCCAAACACCGTCTACAGAGTCTATCCGGCTCCGCCCGGCGCCGCGCCTGCGAAAAAGAGCGGCGGCTCAAAAAACCTTCTGACCGTTCTTGCCGTCCTCTTCGTTGTGATTATTTTGGTTGCGGCAATCTTTGCGGCCGGCGGTTCGTCTTCCGGTATCAGCAGCGGCAATAAAATTGCGGTGATCCATATCAGCGGTACCATGTATACCGGCGACTATATGTACGGGTCGGGCTACGCCGGCTCCGACGCGATATGCAACCATATCCGCGCGGCAGCCAACAACAACAGCGTCAAAGCAATCGTTTTGCGCATCGACAGCCCCGGCGGGACAGCATCCTGTTCTCAGGAAATAAACGCTGAAATTGCACGGGCGCAGGCCATGGGCAAACCCGTTGTCACGTCCATGGGCGATCAGGCCACAAGCGCCGCCTATTACGTGGCCTCGCAAACCGATTACATCTATGCGACGCCCTCAACCATTACCGGCTCCATCGGCGTTTACATCATTCACTACGATTATTCCGAAGCTTATGATGACAGCGGCATCAACATCACCATGATCAAGAGCGGCGAAATGAAAGATATGGGCGCAAATTTCCGTCCGATGACGGACGCCGAAAAGAAGTACCAGCAGCAGGTTGTGAACGAGTTGTTCTACATTTTTGTCGATGATGTCGCAAAGGGCCGTCATATGTCCCGCGCCGATGTTTTGACACTGGCCGACGGCAGGTATTACACCGGCGCCGACGCAAAGAAGAACGGCCTGATCGACGATTTCGGAAACATCTATGACGCCGCCGACAAGGCCGCGGAACTTGCCGGCATTAACAGCTATTCGCTGTATTACGCCGATAACGTCACCTTGTCTTCCCTCCTGTTTTGACGCCGCTTCAAGTGATTGAAAACCAAAAACGGTTTTCAGTCCTTTTTCTTTTTTCCCGTACGAATCTAAAAATAATTTGCCGTTCTTGACTCAATCATGCTTATCGGGATAGATGATACGGATTCCAATCAAGGCATGTGTACGACTTATCTTGCCGCGCTTCTCGCCGACGAGCTGAAAGCTTACGGAACGGTGGCCGGATTTCCGTATCTGATCCGTTTGAATCCGACCATTCCGTACAAAACGCGCGGGAACGCCGCTCTCGGAATCGATCTCCGTCTGTCCCGCGAATCGGATTCATCCTTACGGTCCTTACGGGAACGGGTCGTTTCTCATGTTATCCGCCGTATTTCGGAATATGCCGATGCGGACTCCGAACAAACAAATCCGGGAGCCGTTTTCATTTTTGAAGAAATGTACGGCGAAACAAAAGAGCCGCTGAATTTTTTCTTTCAAAAAGCCGTGACAGACGTTATCGAAATTGAAGAAGCTTTCTCACTGATCGACTCTTTCAAATCTTCGGATAACGCGGGATTTTTTCCTTTCTCAATGAAAAACGGCCGCGGCCTCATCGGGTCATTGGCGGTTTGCGGCGCCATGCTGAATTCCGGATGGGAGGCGACTTACGAATATCTGGCTTACCGGCTGCCTGAAAACTGGCGAAACCGCGGCGGCCCTCCCCGCTTCGTCGATCCGGAAAGTTTGATTGAAGCGGACCTGAGAACATCCCCCCAAACATGGGACACGGTCGATTATTCCAAAAAATCAAAACCTTTTCCGGTCTGCGTTCCCTCTTCGGACGACCCTGTTCTTTACGGCATTCGGGGCAATTCATCCCAAGCCGTCAGCGCGGCAGCCGGATTTGTCATCTCCGAAGAAGCCGAACGGTTTTGCGTGTTTCAAACAAATCAGGGGACTGACAGTCATTTGATTTTTGCGGAATCTTTTCGCGAATTGAAGCCTCTTCATTCCTATATTGCCGGCGGGACCGTTCATTCCCCTTCCGAAACACTGGAGGGCGGCCACGATATTTTTTCAATCGCTGACCAAAACGGAAACATTATCGAATGCGCCGCCTATGAGCCGACGGGAGCGTTTCGGCATATTATCCGGCGGCTGCTCCCGGGCGATACGGTCACGGTTTTCGGCAGTTTCAAAAATCAAACCCTGAACCTTGAAAAAATCAAAATAAATTCGCTCGTCACCGCTTTTCAGTCCGATAATCCCGTCTGCCCCGTTTGCGAAAAACGGATGGAGTCCTCCGGTCAAAACCAAGGCTTCCGCTGTAAAAAATGCAAAACAAAAGCTGCCGGTAAAGTTCAAACCCCCGTGTCCCGATATCTGAAAACAGGTTTTTATGAAGTTCCGCCGTCGGCGAGACGGCATTTATCCAAACCGCTGATCCGGTATTCGGAAGAAGAGAAAAACGGGTGATTTCAGTTCGTTTCTTTCTGACCCTGATACATCCGCCCGACTTTTTCAATCGTATCGATTTCTTCAATCGTCTTGTCGTCTCTGACGCGGACAAGTCTCGGGAAACGGAGCGCGTATCCGGCCGGATAATTCGGACTCTTTTGGATTTCTTCAAAAGCGATTTCAAAGACAACTTCCGGCTTGATTTTCATCATCACACCGTCTTCCGCTTCGATTAAGTCGGCAAACTGTTCCGTCAGGCTGTCCAGAAGCTCGTCGCTGAGGCCGGTTCCGACGCGCCCGATCTCCAAATAGACATTTTTCACATCGTCATAACACGCTAACACATATGAGCCGATTTTGTTTTTGCGTTTCCCGGCGCCCCACTCCCCGCCGATGACAATCAAATCCAAGGTGTCCATCACCGGTTTCTTCTTCAGCCAGTTTTTGCCGCGCTTCCCGGGGGAATAAGGCGAGGACGGATTTTTAATCATGATCCCTTCATGTCCCGCGTTCAAAGCGGCATGGTAAATTTCCGCGGCTTTTTCCGGGTCTTTTGTAATCGTCAGCTCATCGACGCTGATGCCTTTTGCGCCGGCTTTGACAATTCCGGAAAGTTTATTCCGGCGTTCCGTCAGCGGCTTTTCAATATAGCTTTCGCCATCGGCATACAGTAAATCGAATAAATTCACATGGATCGGGATATTATGAGATGTTGTTTCCACATCGTATTTCCGGCGGAAACGCCTGAGAATATCCTGAAACGGCCGGATTTTGCCGTTTTCATCAATCGCCACGGCCTCCCCGTCTAAAACGGCGTCTTTTGCCGTCACCGAAGAAAGCACCGTTTGAACGACATCGGGCAGCGAGTCGGTGACGTCTTCCAGACGGCGGGAATACAGGCGGACGTCGTCGCCGTTTTTATGGATTTGGAGGCGCGCGCCGTCAAACTTCCATTCGATTGCGGCTTCGCCCAGCTCTGTAAAAGCGGTTTCGATGCTGTTTGTCACCTGCGCCAACATCATTTTGACGGGCCGGTCGACTCGGATGTGCTGTTTTTCAAGCGCGCCGACGCCGCCTGTTTTGGAAACGACGGCGACTTGTCCCAAATCATTCGTCACCATGAACGCGAATTCGACCAAAGAGACGGGAACGTCAAACGCTTTTGCAATGGAATCCCGAACGATTCCCTCCCCGATTCCGATACGGAGTTCTTCAAGAGCGATTCTTGAAATATATTTCGCTTCTTCCGGCGAGGATTCGGAGAACAAAAACTGAAGCGTTTTGATTTTTTGGCTTTGCGCGCCTTTTCCGGAAACATCGGCAATTTCTTTGAGCCGGTCGTAAACATCGCGGATGGAAAGGCGGCCGCTTTTGGATGATGATTCCTCATTGCCGTCATCCGTCAGAAAACTTGAAAAAGTGGACTGGCTTTTCTTATCGTCGCCAAGCGCCTGACAGGTGGTTTCGCCGACGTCGCCGGTTTGGCGGAGAAGTATTTGTATTTTTTCGGGCGAAATGCCGGCCGCCTTTGAGAGCGCGGAATAAAGAAGATTCGGGCCAAGGCCAAGCTTTTTGCCGGTCCACGCCGGAAAGATTTCCCCCATAATCATATAGCAGGAAACGGCCAGCTCGTCATCGTCCGCCTCTTTTAAAAACGCCGCAAAAATGTCCGTCATCTCCAATGAGCCGGGAACACTTTCAATCTTAACGCAAAGGCTTGTAAATTCCGAAAATGATGTCATATTTTTTCCTGCCGCGAGCCGCCGGTTTTACGTCCGGTCTTTAATTATTTTAATTATCTCTGTATATCGAAATGATATCGCTTAAGATGGAGCCGGCGGTTTCAACGGAGCCCGCGCCTTTTCCGGTGACCGTGATTTCCCCGGCCAGATCTGTTTGAATGGAGGCGGCATTCAATGTGCCGCTGACGGAAAGCGGATGTCCGACCGGCACAAGGCGCGGCGCGACGGACAGACTGCCGTCTTTTTTGATTTCACCGATGAGCTTAATGGTTTTTCCGGATCTGGCGCTCATTTCCAAAGCTTCATACGTAATTTTTGTAATACCGGTGCGTTCAACATCGGCGATGGTTTTGTCCATTCCGAAAACAGCGTTGGCTAAAATGACAATTTTTCCGGCCGTGTCAATGCCTTCCACATCGTAAGTCGGGTCAGCTTCGGCAATTCCGAGGTCAACGGCTTCCGTTAATATTTCCGAATAGTTGGATTTTTCTTCATGCATCCGGGTTAAAATATAATTGCAGGTGCCGTTAAAGATGCCTTTGACACTTTCAATTTCGTTGCCGGCCATCCCGTCTCTCATCAGATTGATCACAGGCATAGCGCCGCCGACGGTGGCTTCATACTTAAAATGACAGCCGTTTTGTTCGGCCAGTTTTGTCAGCTCTTTGAATTTCAAAGCGAGCGGGCCTTTGTTGGAGGTAACGACATCTTTTTTGTGTTCGAACGCCGCTCTCATGTTGATCAGACCATCGCCGCCGGTGTTGATGTTTGTCGGCGTCACTTCAATCACCAAATCATGGTCAATTTGATTTATCACATCTAAGCCGGTCATTCCGGGTTTATCCGCAACCGTTCCCTTTTCCGCTTTCACGGCGAGGCATTTTTCCAAATTTAAGCCGTTTTCGTCAACCGCGGAGCCTTTAGAATCCGTGACGGCAATAACTTTGATGTCGATGCCTTCTTTGTTGAGATAATCTTTCTTTGCTAAGAGAACGCGGGCAACGCCCTGTCCGATTGAACCAAAGCCGATAATGGACGCTTTAATAGTTTTCATTTTTCTTCCCCCTTTCTCCTCAGCTGATTTCAATCGGCAGAACCAAAAGCAGTTCTTTTTCTCCGGCAATGTCTTTCAAAATCCGGACGGTTTCTTTCAGCTCTTCTTTTCCGACAGCGTTGATTGTCAGCGCGGCGGATGTCGGCTCCTCGATTTCGGGCATGGACAGAGACATATCGATGATTTCGGCGATTCCCGTCCCGTCAATGCGGTTGATTGTGTCGCGGATGTCGGTGTCGACAACGTGTCCGATCATGAGGACCGTCATGATTTCCCTGTATTTTTCTTCCCCGATCCGGAGAACGCGGATACCGGCTTTTTCCATTTCATCTTTGATTTTATCAATCACGGGACTCTTGGCATCCAATACAAGCTGCACTTGGACTCTTACACCGCCCGTTTTAATTGTATTGTTTGATTTGTGGTAGTGGAATACGGAAATCAAATTCGCCTTGTTGCGGGAAACCGGCTCAAGCGCCAAAATCAGCTGGCCCGGCTCATCTTTCAGTTCAATGTCCATCGTGACTTTCATAATAAATCCTCAAAAATAATAAATCTTCAAAACAGTCCAACAGCGATCGCCGTTGTTTTTCTCTTTTGTAAACTGTTGTTTTTATTGCGTATCGCAGGTATGATACAATCGTTATAATCCGTTGTTATAATCCGTTTTTATTTATTTTTGCTGGTTTACAGAAAAAATGGCGGCCTTTGAATTCGACGCCGGTCATTGTCAAGGATAATTGCCAAGGATAATTGCCAAGGATAATTGCCAAGGATAATTGCCAAGGATAATTGTCAAGGATAAAAACGGTTTATCTGTCCATCTGATCCACAAAATCCAAATCAAATTCTTCGTCTTCGAACTCTCCGTTTTCAAATTGGTTTTTGATGTCGTTTCGGAATTTACTGACATCTTCTCCTTTGGATTTTCGGGCAAAATATTGAATATTTCTGAAAATGCCGCGGAGTGTCTTGGCTTCGCAGGGCGTTAAAACGGCGCGGGCGAATATACGCTTCATCATGAGCGCCATTTTCTCTTTTTTGAACGGGTCGAAATCCATATCTTCCAAAACATTTTCAAAATGACCGCACAGCGCGTTAAAGTTTTCAAAATCCGTCGTTTTGTATTTTCCCGTTGAACAAAAGCCGGAGAGCTCATAAACCATAATGCCGACAGCATGGGATAAATTCATAATCGGGTAAATATGGGAGGCGGGAATCGTCGCAATCATGGAACATAATTCCAATTCTTCATTGGAAAACCCTTTATCTTCGCGGCCGAAGAGAAGCGCGAATTTAGTTTCCGGATGAAATTCTTCCATTTTTTCACGCAATGTTTCCGGCGACAAGGCTGGCGTTCGAATGTGGTCGCATCCTTTTAAAGCCCGCGAGCCTGTCGTTCCGATGACCACGTCGCAGCCGGCGACCGCCTCTTCAATCGTTGAACAAATGACCGCATTTTGAAGGACATCCATTGCATGAGAAGACATTGCGCGCGCTTCCCCCTCCAAAGGACACGGATTGACTAAAAAGAGTTCAGAAAAGCCGAAGTTTTTCATGATTCTGCAGACAGACCCCACGTTCCCCTGATATAAGGGTTCCACAAGAACGATTCTGAGCTCAGGCGTATATTTTCCGACCTCAGGCGCGTCCTGTCCGCTTTCGGGTTCTTTGAATCCGGTGTTTATTTTGTTTCCTTTTTCGGCTTCATTGCCGTCGGCAGGCGGGGGGCTTAACATAAGGCAGAAAAATACGGGATATTATTTATTATTTTGTCGGCGCTTTGAGAACAGTTTTTCCCTTCCGTTTTGTTCCCGTTTTCGACCGGTTCAGAGCGTTATTTTGTTCCTGTTTTCGACCGGTTTAGAGCGTTATTTATATTTCATTCGAAAAATTTACGGCTGATTCAAATTGTTTCATTGCGTTAAACGGTTGCGTGACTGATAATATTTAAATACCATTGGTACAAAGTGCCTAACTAACTTCTATCATCGGCTCTGTCGAGTCGGGTCATTTTCTTCTTTAAAAGGAGAAGGGTTGACTTGATAGGGTGGTACATGAACATTCGCCGGTTCCGGGTCAGGCCGGGGCGGGCGGCAAAACAAGTCATCTTAATCGTCTTATTGTTTAGTTTGGTTGGCTTTCTGCCTAATGTCATCATTGATCGTTTTCGAAAGAGACGTTTGATTTGACAACTTCAAGGAGAGGCTGAAAAGTCGTTTGTTTTCAAAAAGAAATGGAGAATTTATAAATGGCAATGGAATACTTCTCAGGAATTGCCGGCGTATCATTAACATTCGCTGTTATGATGACCGTGTCCTTTATGGCTATTCTTCTCCTTCTTATGGGCCTTTATTTCAATGTCCGTAAGTGGGGGCAGGGGTCGGAGGGCTGGGGCTTGGATCCGGCGGACGGCAAAAAAGGAAGCATTATCGTTTTCTTTAAAACATATTGGAAGCAATTGAGGTCACACTCGATTCATCACGGACAGCACATTTTAGAAACATTGATTTTTGACGTTCTTCTTTTGAGAAGAACCGCTCGCGCAGACCCGCTCCGCTGGTTTATGCATATGCTCATTTTCATTGGCTGGATGGGCCTTTTCTCATTATCCGGCGCGATGTTCGCCGTTGAAATGATTCACTTGATCGGTATTCACTTCCTTGACCCCGCATGGTTCAGAGATTTCTTGCAGTTCCCGAACCAGATTCTCGGTTATATGCTCTTACTCGGTGTTATTGTCGCGATTGCGCGCAGACTTTTTATCAAGAAAGTCAAAGAGAACACCAACTCCTATGACGCCATTTTGATTGTCACGCTTTTCATTGTCGTCGTGACCGGCTTTATTGCTCACGCCGGCCGCTACATCGCAATCGGCATGACTGACTTTACGGGACTCGACTTCATCTACTACGACTATCTCATTTGGACGCTTGGCGGATTGACGCCTTTCTTAACTTATGTGAAGGAAATCGCGCTGACCCACAGCATTTTGGCGCTGTTTGTCGGATTTGCGTTTATTCCGTACAGCAAGTACATCCACGCGATAGCGGCTCCTCTGACGATGATCGTTAACAAAGGAGGCGAGCACTAATGCCCAGAAGAGCGCCGTCTCTTGAAATTAAAAATTTGACCGCTGTCCAGTTAATGGAACTTGACGGTTGTATGCGCTGCGGCGAATGCGCCGAATGGTGCCCGACCTACGAAGGTTCCGGTTTTAAGCCGGGTCTTTCCCCGCGCGACAAAATCTACCGCTGGAAGTCTTTCGTCAATAAGTCCTACGGTTTTTGGGCCACCCTTTTCGGTCCCAAAGAAATCACTGAGGAAGAATTCGTCGCCTTTAAAGATGATGTTCACGGCTGTACCACCTGCGGCATTTGCGCAACGGTCTGCGAAGCCGGCATCAACACCGTCGAACTCTGGGAAGCCATGCGCGCCAATCTTGTTAAGAGAGGAACAGGCCCGTACGGCAAGCAGGGCACAATGCCTAAAATCATCAACGACACCTTCAACTCTTACAATGAGCCCAAGGAAAACCGTTTGAATTGGATCCCCGACGACGTTAAAATCGCCGAAAAAGCCGACATCCTCTACTTCATGGGCTGTACGGCCGGTATGAAGCAAACCAACCTCGCCGTTTCAACCGCCCGCGTTTTAAACAAACTCGGCGTTGAATTCTGTACGCTCGGTGAAGAAGAAGCCTGCTGCGGTTCCGTTTTAATCAGAACCGGTCAGTTTTATAAAGAAGACGAGCTGGCCAAGAGATTGGCGCAGACCAACGTCGAGAACATCAAAGCCAAAGGCGCGACCACCGTTCTCTACGCTTGTTCCGGCTGTTTCAGAGCGTCTCTTGTCGACTGGCCCAGACTTCTCGGCGAAGAAACGCCTTTCAAAGTGATGCACGTTTCTCAGTTTTTGGCTGAAAAGATCAAAGCCGGCGAAGTCGAATGGGTTCAAAAACCCTACGGTGAAGACAAAGTCGTCACCTATCACGACCCGTGCCACCTTGGCCGCCACGTCGGCGTTTATGAAGAGCCGCGAAAAGTTCTTCAGAGTATGCCCGGCATGGAATACGTTGAAATGGACCGCAACAGAGCATACCAAAGATGCTGCGGCGCCGGCGGCGGCGTCAAGTCCGGTATGCCCGATTTGGCGCTTTCAGTTGCCAAAATGCGTGTCGGTGACGCCATGGCCGTTCTGTATCCCGAAGGCGAGACAAAGACAAAGACCAACGTCTTTGCGCAAGCTTGCCCGTTCTGTAAGAGAAACCTCTCCGACGGACGCGACGCCCTTTTGGCCGCGGAAACTCCGCGCGCGGACATCGTGATTGAAGACATTGTTGAAATCAGCGCCCGAGCGCTTGGTTTGAGCAACGTCAAAAATTAATACTGAAAAAATTGCGGCCTCCCTTCATCCGGCCGCAATTGATCCTTTTTCTTTGAAGTCTGTCGCGTTGAGGGGACGCTTTCGATTCCCGTTTTCGTCTTTGTTTTTAATTTTCTTTTTTTAATTTTGTAATTCTGAATGCTGTTTTACCTTTTTTAAGCTGAGAAAAAGGGAGCGCATATTTTCGATTAATTTCGGTGACAATAGCGGCGGCAGCAGTGGCAGCAGCCAGTGGCGGCAGCGGTGGCAGCAGCTGTGGCGGCAGCCGTGGCGGCAGCAGTGGCGGCAGCAGTGGCAGCAGCAGTGGCAGCAGCAGTGGCAGCAGCAGTGGCAGCAGCAGTGGCGGCAGCAGTGGCGGCAGCAGTGGCGGCAGCAGTGGCGGCAGCAGTGGCGGCAGCAATGGCGGCAGCAATGGCGGCAGTCAGTGGTGGCAGCCAGTGGCAGCAGCCAGTGGCAGCAGCAATGGCGGCAGCAGTGGCGGCAGCAGTGGCAGCAGCCAGTGGTGGCAGCCAGTGATGGCAGCCAGTGATGGCAGCCAGTGATGGCAGCCAGTGGCAGCAGCCAGTGGCAGCAGCCAG
>WRDC01000015.1 GCA_009783635.1 Methanimicrococcus sp.
AACACGCCCGCCGCGATATTTTTAAATTTATACACCCGAACGCCGTGAAACCGATCAAATACAACGGACGGAGCCTGAACGAGGAGGTCGTGACTTCCACGATTTCCTTTATGATCCTTTACTTCCTGGTTTTTATTATCAGCACTGCTCTGCTGGGTATTTTAAAATTGGATTTGATCACGGCCGCGACAACGTCCATCGGAACGCTCGGCAATATCGGCCCCGTTTTCGGCATGATCGGCCCGTTCGACAGTTTTTCGGATTTCCCGGTCTTGGCCCGCTTTATCATGATTTTCAATATGTGGATCGGGCGGCTTGAACTTTACACCGTTATTTTGCTGTTCACCCGCGAATTCTGGAAAAAATGAATTAGATGGTTTCGATTGATGGTTTCAATTGATGGTTTCAACTTATGGTTTCAACTTATGGTTTCAACTTATGGTTTCGTTTTTTAAAAAAGAAAAGGGTCAAAAAGGGACAGCCGGCTTATTAAAAGCCGAGCTGATTGATGCCCAATTGGAACAGTAACTTTTTGTCAACTTTTGCAAGGATTTTCACAAGCTGGGAAACATCCAAAACACCCGTAAAGTCAAAATCCTCCAGCGATTTGGCAAGCTCGTTGGCGTCTTCATCGGACATATCGACATAATAATTTTTCAAAATCAAGTCGCGTTTCATTATTTTTCCGCATTTGTCTTCCCAAGCCTTTTGGTATTGTTTCATGGATTTTTCGGAAAAGTCGCCGTCTTTGACGGCTTTTGCCGCCGCGATGCCCGCAAGCTCGCCCGACCAAAGCGCGTGTTTAATGCCGCCGCCCGTGATCGGGTCGGTGAGCCGGCCGGCGTCGCCGACAAGCATTATGCCGTTGCCGTAAATTTTATCGATACCGCCGGAAACGGGAACGCCGCCGAAATCCATTTCAACGATTTTGCCGTCGGGGAATCTTTGAGCGATGAAACGGTTCAAATAATCAATCGGGCGGTCGCCTTCTTTGATTTTGCTGCCCAAAAGGCCGATGCCGACGTTCGCGCGCCTCGGGCCTTTGGGGAAAATCCAAACATAACCGCCGGGGGCGTGCCGGTTCCCCATGAAGAATTCAACATTGTCTTGGTCAATATCAATGTTTGTCATCAAATACTGAACGCCTGTTTCGATGTCGGACGGCTTTAGCGTCGTGTCAATACCGGCCCATCTGCCGACCTTTGATTCAACGCCGTCGGCGCCGATGACGATATTTGCGGCAATTTCTTTTTCTTCGCCCAAACGCATTACTTTAACGCCCGCGACTCTGCCGTCTTTCATGATCAGGCCGGTCGCCGTTGTTTTCGTGTAGACTTCTGCGCCCGCGCTTGCGGCTCTTTCCGCCAAGGCCCGGTCAAAGATTTTTCTCTCAAGAATGTAGCCGTAAATTTGGTCCTCGTCCTTTGCGCGCATTTTAATGGACGTTCCGTCGGGAACGTAAATGGTCGCGCCCTTGATGGGCGAGGCGATCCAACGCGTTTCAATATCCAAAAATTTATCCAAATCAATCGCGCCGACGCCTTCCGCGCAGCGGACCGGATCGCCGATCTCCTGACGTTTTTCAATCAAAAGAACGGACGCGCCGCCTTCCGCGGCATATCTGGCCGCCACGGAGCCCGCGGGACCCGCGCCAACGACAATAACATCATAAGCGTCTTTCATCTTTGCACCTCAATCGCGCCGACCGGACATACTTTTTTACATGTGAAACACCGTTTGCAAAGTTCTTCGTCCGCCTCAATCCAAACTTCTTTTAAATCAAGAGCCAACGCGGGGCAGACGGAAACGCATGCGCCGCAATAACCGCATTTATTTCGGTTGATGATTACTGTCACTTTAAAGTCACCTGGGGATTAAAATTAATTTAATTGTCTAGAGTACGATTTGAGTATGATTTGAATATGATTTGATATGATTTGAACATGACTTTTACAGATTGCATTTAAAATTAAGGAAACGATAAGATAAGTGTCTGATATTTTTGTATAAATAATTCTTTTATATATGATTTTTCCTACTGTTTTGCCGTTGGGTTTTCATTTTATTTCCGTCTTTTTATTCAGCGCGGCGGAAACAAATTCCGACAGTTTTCCTTTGCCGTGAGTTAAAATGTCTGTCAGGTCTTCGGGCTCGTCTATGTCCGCCGCGGCGGAAAACGAGTTATATATTTCACATGCGAGGTTTTTATTCTTCGCTTCTTCTCTGTGTTTTTCACAGCTTTTTCCGTAATAATTCACTTCAAAAAGATCCGGCGCGCCGATGTACATCATGTTTGTGCCGCCATCTTTTCCGGGGGCGATCCGAACGAAGCCCGCCTCGGCCGCGGCGGGAGGAGCAATCATTGCCGCTATGTTTTCTTTTGTCAGGAGGGCCAAATCCGCCATCACGATTAAAACCGGATCACCTGCTTTTTTCAAGTAATCATTCATTGCCGTATTTAAATCCCGCTCATCCACCGAAAAAATCATCTCCGCTTCTTCGCCGCGGAACATCGCCCGGATTCTTTGTTCGCTTTCCGGCTCCGGCAAACTTTTGCACAGAATTTCGGCCTGTTTGATTCCGGCGTCTTTCAGAGCGGACAAAACATTTTCAAGCGTCAATTCGACAAAAAGTTTCCGTTCTTCTTCCGTAAAGACGGCGGATAACCTTGATTTCGGTTGATTCGGTTTATACGGGATAACGGTTTTCACGCGAGACATTCATTTTTAATTGACAAAAGAGGTAAATAACTTTAACGCGCGCAGAGATACGCGCGCAGAGATTTGAGGAGAAATTATTCGCGCGCAGAGATACGCGCGCAGAGATACGCGCGCAGAGATACGCGCGCAGAGATTTGAGGAGAAATTATTCGCGCGGGGAATGAAAGGGTGAGGAGCACCGATGGCTCTCGAAAAAGGTTAAAGTTTTTGAATTTTTCCCGCGCCGCAGGTACATTTTCCGATTTCGCCGGTTTCGCGGTAGCGTTTGAAGTTTTCCATTTGGTTGCTTCCTTTTTCCGTGATTGAGAATTCGCAGAACCAAAGGAAAATGTCGTATGTGTCGGGGGTAATGACGTGTTCCATTTTACAAGCATCGTCTTCCGCGACCGTTTCGGGAACGCCGAGCGCCATTAAGAAATTTTTGATCGTGGTATATTTTTTCTTTGTGCTGTTGGCGGTTTCCGTTCCTTTTTGAGTCAATGTGACGCCGCCGTATTTTTCGTAATTGATATATCCTTCGCCGGTCAGTTTTTTCAGCATGCCGGTCACGCTTGACGGGCCGACGTCCAGCGCGCGGGATATATCTTTCACTTGAGCGTATCCTTTTTCTGAAACGATTTTATCGATCGTTTTCAAATAATCTTCTTTTCTTTCGGATGTCACTATATCGCCCCTCATCGTTTTTGACTCATTTCATTGTATCGCTCGAAAATATTTCTCCATATGAAAATAGTTTCAGATTTGAGGTTAAATAATATAAACATTTTCGTTCGCCGGTTGGACGGAAAAGGTAAATCTGTCACCCAATGTGTTTTTTGTTTTTGCGGCAAAGTTTTATATCTTTAAAGTGCATTTTTTCACCTACATCTTTCAAAATTTGCAAAAAAAATGCAAAATTTCATTTGAGAAGGTAAAAATATGATCATCGAATTTCGAATCCAAAATTTTTTATCTGTCAAGGACGAACAAATTTTAAATTTTGAAGCAGATAAAACCGATAAAAAACACAGTGACTATTTTGTTGTGAATGCCGGACAATACAGTCTTTTAAAAATAATGGGCATTTACGGACCAAACGCTTCGGGCAAAACAAATATTTTGGACGCTCTTCAAGCATTTCGGTCTATGGTTGGCTCACGGGGATTAAATGCATTTGTATCTCCCGTATTTTTTGCCGCCGATCCGGCCTACAATTCCAGTCATTCGAAATTTAGTTTAGATTTTTTAGTTTTCAATAGCGGACACTATGTGAAATATACATACACCGTTGTTTTTAATTCCGCGGCCAAAAAAATTATTTCCGAAAAGCTGGCGTATTTCCCAAAACAGAGGGAGGCTCTCATCTTTGAAAGAACACTCAATGAGGAGGAGGAAAGGGGATTTACTTTAAAAGTCCCTAAATCAATGAATCTGAAAAATGCAGATTTAGAAGCCATGAAAGCAAATACAATGAATCATATGTTAGTGCTTTCTTGCTTTTCGAGACTCAATCTTATATTTCCGCAAGCAAAAGACGCCTTCATGTGGTTTCAATCAGTTTTACCTCCAATCAGCCCGCGGACATCTATTAAATCTGCAAAAAGATGGTATGATGAATCCCCCGAAGGTAAAAAACTTTTACTTCAGTTCTTAAAACAGGCGGATTTGAATATATCAGATATTCATATCAAGAAAATGGATGAGGACATCGCAGAAGAAATATTGAATTTTTTCACGTTGACAAAGGATATCGTCAAAGAAGAATTCGTAAAAGAGATCCAATCGGCAGAATCTGAACTAAAAAACAATATGATGCGAAGGGACGAATTTAAAATCACGAATTATGATGTAAATTTAATGCACACATCCGTGACGAATGAGAATAAAGAGGTCACGTATTCCCTTCCGCTTTTAACCGAATCCTCGGGTACGCAGCGTTTGTTTGATTTGGCTTATCCTTTATTATTATCTTTCATTTATCCCTCTGTGATTACAATCGATGGAATTGAAAGTTCTTTACATTTGGAGATTGTCAAATATTTTATTTTGACGTATTTATCAAATTCACAAGAGTCTCAAATCATTTTCACAACGCACAATCTTCTCCTTTTGGAATGGGATGTTTTAAGAAATGATACGATTTGGTTTACAAACAAAGAGACGGACGGAACGACTGCCCTGACGCCGATTACAAGCTTTAACGGCATTAACCGCCAAAAAATACTGAAGCAATATTTAGCCGGCGCTTTTGACGCATTACCGAATCCCCGTCATTTTAAATTCAATTGTGATGCTTTAATTGAAGAAGAAATACAGCGCGGAAGAAGAACAGAACGAGGAAGAAGGTGTTAATTTGGGGTTAAAGCAAACCCCATACCGTTCTTCTCATATGAAAAAGGATGTAAAAAAACCAATATTAATTATCGGAGAAGGGGAAACCGAACAAACGTATTTTAAAGAGATCGGTTCTTCTTTCAAAATTAAGGTGGACCCTGACCTTCCTTCAAAACCCGATTATGAGAATATATTTAAACGCGCAGAAGCAAAATTTGATTCTGATATTTATTCGCACGTCTTTTGTTTAATTGATCTTGATTATATTCATCGGAATAAAAAAATCGGCGAATATTGTGAAACAAAAGATAAAATTTTAAACAAGTTAAAAAAGAAAAATCTGACCGTCATTGAATCGTGCCCATGTATCGAATATTGGTTCCTTTTGCATTATGAATACACATTTTCCTCTGCATATGATTGTTCTGAAATTGAAAATAAACTTAAACGCCATATCCCCGATTACAGAAAGAATATGCAAGGGATACATAAGCAATTACGAGGGGTTGAACCGAAGGCTTTAGAGCATTCAAAAAAAGCGAAAAAGCACCGTGAAGATAACATTCGTAAGGGCATATGCACCCCTCAAAGCAATGTGACTCACACAGATGTGGATATTTTGATTTCTTTTATCAAAAATCATGCTCAAAAAGGCAATAATTTTTAAAAGTGATTTTGATTTTGAGACCGGGCGCCTGATTATCGAAAAAGCAACGAGTCAATTAGATGTTCAAATCAGACTCATGCCGCTGAAATAAATATAAATCAATCCCAAATCAAGCCCCTTCCTCCTCCCACGATCCGCCAATTATATCTGTTTTTCATTGTTTTCAATGATTTCTTGAATTTTGTATAAAGCGGCATCCAATTTTTCGATGATCGGGTCATAAATAACGGTATTTTTAAGCCGGATCACTTCAAATACCGATAAAATATTGTTTTTCAGCGCCTCAAAGTCGAATTTTAAATCCGCAAGATTGAGCGTATCATAGGAGGCGCAAATTGCGGCGCAAACGATCCCGACCATGATATTATCAAAACGGTGGTGGGCGTTAAAACACATCATTGCGGCCCCGATAAGCCGGCCGTCAATTTCCAGTTTTCGGTAAGGGTCTCTCGCAACTCTTGAAATCGGGTCATGCAATAAATCATCGGCGAACCTTAATATTTCTTTATTCGCGTACCAATCTAAGAATTCACTTTCCTCAGGCATTCGGTCTTTCAATACCGCCAGCATTTCATTCATTGAGCCGGCGACAATCTCCTTTAGTTTTTCATGTTTCATCACTTCATCAATATATGAAAGGCCAAAGAGCGCCCCTAAATAGGAAGTGACGCAATGCGGCGTATTGTGTAAAAATAATTTGGCCGTCCATTGCTTGTCAATTAATTCTTTTTCGGGCAGAAAAGTGATGTCACCGCCGATGAATCCCGCTCTTTCATCAATAAAAAGGACGCCGTCTTCGGTATGAATGGCCAGCCTGTCCAAACGAAGACTTTCACTTGAAGCTGTATTTGACGTAATCACGTCAGGGATGGCAAAATAAACTCTGCCGTGATTTAAATGTTCTTTAACAATATCCACGGTTTTGGGGTCATTTTCACATAAAATAACGGGACACGAAACCCCTTTTAAGCAATTTGACGCGTCTTTAACATTATTCGGCCGGACGGCCATAAAAACTAAATCAATATGTTCCGGCAGGGCCATTGAAAATTCGGCGGGGTTAAAAGCCTTATCAATCTCAACCGTCTTTGCTTCTAATTTATTGTTTTTTATGACAAAAGTTGAATACCTTTTATTTTTATTCATGATGTCAATGATCTCTTGGTCGATATCAACAAATATTAAATTGTACCTGTCGATATCAATTTTCCAAGGCAGAAAGCCGCGGCCAATAGCGCCGGCGCCGATGATGACAACATTTTTTTTCAATCTTTTGCCTCTTTATAGTCTGATAAGTTCTTAAAAAGATGAGAAGACAAACGCTTTCAGTATATAAAAATTATAACATTATAACTTATTTTCCGGAAATAGATGTGGATCTCCGTTGAACGCGGGATGAAAAATGAAAACGATGAAAAAACTTTTCAAATTATTAAGTTCACGCTCTTTTTTCATACTTTTTATGAAATTCGTAATACTTATATAACATTAAATCCTCAGTGTTTCACGCATTTATATCAAAAAAAGGAATGGTCGATTATATATGAGCAACAACGAAACATTATTACTGGTCGGTCACGGCAGCAAGCTGCCGCATTCGAAACAATTGATGATTGACATCGCCGAGAAAGTGAAAGCGAAAAACGAATTTGAAAACGTTGAAATCGGTTTGATGGAATTCAATGAGCCGACAATTCCGGACGCGCTTAAAAAAATCATTGCTTCCGGTTCTAAAAAAATCGTCGTTGTGCCGGTCTTTTTGGCCCACGGCACCCACACCACAAAGGATATTCCGGCAATCCTCGGTCTTCGCGGGAACGAACAGGGCAACGGCCACGGCCACGGCAGCTGCGCGCACGGACAGCACGAAAAGGACCAAACCGAAAAAACAGGTATCATTGCGACGCTGAAGTCGCGTTTCGGAAAAGGCGAACACGACCATGGGCACGGCCATGGACACGGGCACGGACACGGCCATGGACACGGACACGGTCATCATCACCACCACGCGGCTGAAGCCGTTGAAATTCCCGCCGATGTTGAAATCATTTACAGGGAACCGCTCGGCGCCGATGACAGAATTGTTGAAATCGTCGTGGAGCGCGCTTTAAAAAAGGAGTGAAGTGAGAAAATCATTTCATTTTTTACATTTTTTTACTTTTTTCTGTTGATATGCGTTATCGTATGAGAGAGGGAAACGATCATGAAAAAGATGACAAGAACGATAATAGCATTGTTCGTAATTGCCGAAATGCTCCTGATTCCGGCGGCAGGGGTGCAGGACACGACGGATTTCGGCGCGATGGATTTCAGCGCGGCGGATTTCGGCGCGGCGGATTTCACCCCGGTGACCGTGGTGAACTCAGTCGGAACGGCCGTCACTTTTGAAGAGCCCGCGCAGAAGGCCGCGTCGCTCGGGATATCATTTACAACCACGCTACTGGCGCTCGAATGCGGCGACAGCATCGTCTTAATCGATCAATATTCTTCCGACTCAAACAGCGGCATCACCGAACTGGCGTCGCATCCCGCCTCTTCCCATTCATATCCTGTGGGCAACGGGGAGCAGATTGCGCAGCTTCTGGCCGACGGGATGGGAGGATTTGACAAAACGCGGGATGTCGTGTTCATCTACGGCTATGCCTATCACGCGGATGCCATACGCTCGATGGAGGCCCTCGGGCTGAAGGTCGTCACCTTCTATCCCGCCACCTATTCCGAAGGCGTTGAAATGGTCACGGAGATCGGCGCGATCATGGGCAAAAATTCAAAAGCCGCCGAAATCACGCAGGAGATGAAGTCGGCGTCCGCATACTATTCGCAAACATTGGAAGAGAACGGGATTGCCGGCGATTCAAGGGTCAAAGCGGTCTACGTAAGCTACAGCGGAGGGAATATGAGGATCGGGAACATTAATTCGTATTCCGTGATTCTGTTGAAAATTGCGGGCGGAGTAAATCCCGCGGATGACGCGAACATGATCGGTTCCGCTTTAATCTCATACGGCATCGATGACACGGCGCTCATTCAGCTGGACCCGGATGTGATATTTTTGGACCCGAACTATTCCGGGACCGCGGAGGAATTCAGGGCCGAAAAGAACCTGAAGGACAGCGTGCGGGTATACAAGCTGAGCATGATAATGAACCAATACGGCCCCTCGTCCATGGACGGCATTGAGTATATGGCAAAGGCGATGTATCCGGACATCTTCGGATATCTTGATGACGAACAGGCCGCGGACAAGGCCGGAAACACCCTGCTGTACGTTTTGGCGGTTTGCGCGTTTTTGGCAATCGCGGCGATTGCGTACACCGCGCTCAGACGCTGACCGAATCCTTTTTACGTTTTTCTTGTTGAGAGGGGTCTGATGAAGTCAACCGGAAGTGTTGGGAGAAAACGCGCGAAAGTGTTGGCGGCCACTGTCTGCTTGACGGGCTTGCTGGCGCTTTTCGTGATGCTGGACCTCGCCCAAGCATTTATTAATCTTTCATTTCAAGATGCGCTTTTCGCCCTCTTCGGATACGGAAACGAAACGCACATAATCATTGTGCAGAAAATCAACGGCCCGAGGGTGATCATGGGCTGCGCCGTCGGGGCGGGACTGGGAATTTCGGGCGCGGTCATGCAAGCGATTTTCAGAAATCCCATGGCTTCTCCTTACATTTTGGGATTATCTTCCGGCGCGGCGTTCGGCGCGGCTTTGGCGATGTCGTTCCCCATATCCGTAATACCGCTCTTCGTGACGGTGCCGGTGTTCGCGTTCATATTTTGTATGGTAACGATGTTTCTCGTGTATTCCATATCCCGCGTCGGCGGGCGTGTTCCCACCGAGACCCTGATCCTGTGCGGTATCGCGGTGGGTTCCCTGTTCAGCGCATTGGTGTCTTTGCTGACATATTTGGCGGGGGACAGGATGATGGGAATCGTGTTCTGGACGATGGGTGACCTGTCCCAAAACGGATGGCAAAACTCGATGATCGTTGTGCCTTTGATCCTTGCCGGAAGCCTCATCATGGTCGCCCGCGGACGGGAGTTGAACGCGATGATGCTTGGAGACGCTCACGCAAAGGACCTTGGGGTGGATGTTAAGAAAGTCCGGCTTGAGATGCTCATTTCCTCTTCCCTTGTCACCGCGGCGGCTGTGGCGTTCGTCGGCGTAATCGGTTTTGTGGGGCTTGTGGTCCCGCACATATTGCGCATCATTCTCGGTCCCGATAACAGAGCGATTTTGCCGCTGTCGATGCTTGGCGGGGCGGCGTTTGTGATACTCTGCGATTATCTGTCCCGGGCGCTCTTTGCTGATTTGGGCATATTGCCGATAGGCATACTGACCTCCCTAATCGGCGCGCCGTATTTCATATACCTTTTGCGCAGACGAAGACATGAGGTGGGATGGAATTGATGCTGAAGATAGAAGACCTTCATTTCTCATACCGGGACAAACCCGTTCTGAGCGGAATTCATCTGAATATCGTTCCGGGGGAAATCATCGGGATTATCGGCCCAAACGGCTGCGGGAAGACAACGCTGCTGAAACACCTGAACCGCAACTTGGACCCTGCTGTCGGAAGAGTGCTGATTGACGACACGGACATCGAGACGATGACGAAATCCGATATCGCAAAGCACATCGCTGTTGTTCCGCAATCGAATGAGATTCATTTTTCATTCACCGCAAAAGACATCGTTATGATGGGCAGGATGCCTTTTTTGAAGAAGTTTCAAGGAGAGACGTCGGAAGACATCAGAATCGTTGATGAATCCATGAAAAAGACCAACATTCTGGAATTTGAAGACCGGTTCATAAACACCATGAGCGGCGGCGAACGGCAGCGCGTCATCATCGCGAGAGCGCTCGCCCAGACGCCTGAAATAATCCTTCTTGACGAGCCGACGTTACATCTTGACATCAGCAACCAGTTTGAAATTCTCGACCTCGTCAAAAAGCTTTCAGATGAGGAAGGGGTAACGGTGGTCATCGTCTCACACGACTTGCCGATGGTCGTCAGATACTGTCATCGCATCGTGATGCTCAAGGACCAAAAAATATTCGCGATGGGCACGCCGGAAGAAGTGTTGACGGAAGGCAATATCAGAGAGGTTTTTAATGTCGATGCCGTTCTTGAAAAGGACGAAAGGACAGGACAAAACACCGTCCGCGTCTTCGGGTCATGCACCAACGGGTAAAGCCGGCAATGGTCTTTGCCAAATTCCTTTTTTCAATTCCTTTCTTCAAATTTCATAGATATCCGGGTCGTCTGCTGTCCCGAGCAGGTATGCGCCTTCTTCCTGCGGCAGTTCATGAACTTGTTTTAATTTTTTGTTGATCGTTCTTGTTTTTGAATCGACGGCGTCCAAAGCGTTGGAAGCTTCGTTCAATTTTTTGCGCGTTTTTTCAAGCAGGTCGCCGAATTTTGAAAACTCGGTTTTGACGGCGCTGAGAAGCATTTGGATTTCCCCTGTCTTCTTTTCGACCGCCAGCGTTTGAAATCCCATTCGAAGACTGTTCAAAAAGGCTGCCAGCGTTGTCGGACCGACAATCGAAACTCGGTATTCCCGCTGTACGAATTCAAAAAGGCCGGGGCGGCGGAGGATTTCGGCGTACAGCCCTTCTGTCGGAATGAACATGACGGCAAAATCCGTTGTGTGCGGCACTTCTATGTATTTGTCCCGAATCGTTTTCGCGTTCGTTTTCACGGCGGTTTCCAGCTGCTTTCCGGCGGCTTCGATGTTTTCGGGATTGTTTTCATACGCGTCTGTGAGCCTTTGGTAATCTTCCAACGGGAATTTGGAGTCGATTGCCAAAAAGACGGGGGCGCTGCCGTCTTTTCCCGGCAGCCTGACGGCGTATTCCACTCTTTCGGCCGTGTTTGGTTTAACAGCCGCGTTTTTGTCGTATTGGTCCGGCGACAAGACCTGTTCCAAAATCGCGCCGAGCTGGATTTCTCCGAGATTTCCGCGCGTTTTTACGTTGGTCAGCACACGTTTCAAGTCTCCGACACCGTTTGCGAGGGTTTGCATTTCCCCCAAGCCTTTGAACACGTCGTTCAGCCTTTCGCTGATGCCTTTAAAGGATTCGTTAAAACGTTTTTCAACGCTTTCCTGAAGCTTTTCATCCACGGTTTTCTTCATTTCATCCAGTTTTGAATCGTTGGATTCCTGCATTTTTGAAATTCGGTCTTCCGTTATCTTCCGGATCTTTTCAAGGTTTTCTTCCGTTGTCTCCCGAATCTTTTCAAGTTTCGCTTCCGTTATTTTATTCAGCTCGTTTTGCCTTCCCTCAAACATTCCGAATTTATTTTCCTGCGATGTCTGAAACAGAGACAGCGATTTCGCCATTTCCGTTCTGTTTTCTTTCAGTGACAGATTCAATTCTTCGCGGTTCTTGGAAATTTCATTTCTCATGCCCGCGTCCAAACGGGACATTTCCCGCCCGATTTCATTGCGGATAACGCTTGTCTGTGTGTCAAGCGTCGTGTCCAGCGTCTTTTCAAACCGGTTGAAATCCGCCCCGCCGCCGGTTCCGCCGCGGCGGAGGATTGTCATCGCGAGATTCAGCAGCAAAAGAAAAACGACTGCGCCGAGCAGTCCTAAAATCAATGATTCGGTGTCCATATTTTTCAAAACTCCGTAGGATATCCTGTTAATGGAACCGAAAATGTGTCCGGTTTATATATCGGCCAGCCTTGTGGGGTGAAAGTACCGCGTGATTTGAGGATTGATGCTGCCATTGTTGCTGCCACTGCTGCTGTTGCTGCTATTGTTGCTGCTGTTGCTGCTATTGTTGCTGCTGCTATTGCTGCTGCTGTTGCTGCCATTGCTGCTGCCACTGCTGCTGCCACTGCTGCTGCCATTGCTGCTGTTACTGCTATTGCTGCTGCTGCCATTGCCACTACTGCTGCTACTGTCCATGTTGCCACTGCCACCGCTGCTGATAAAAATAGATGTAGCCGCAATTTCGAATTTCAGTCGCTGCGCTCCCGAAATCCTCAATTGCGATCGTACTTGAATTTTTCAAAGATTTAAAACAAAAAGAAACACCCCTTTTTCAAAAAAATTAAGAAAAAAGGAAACGCCCCTTTTCCTTAAACTTATCTTTTAGGTTTTTGAAAAAGGGGCGTTTGGGGTTTGAATTAAATTGAAGAAGATGGGTGTTTCATTTTATTGGTTCGTCCGAAAAGCAAAAACCGTTTCTCCATTTTCGGATTTGGGCGGTGCGAAGCAACGCGCAAATTCGAAAATGGAGCTTTCGACCCGATTGATACAAATGAAAAGACAATTCTTATCAGGACCCAAAGCAATAACAAGCGAAAGACGAAAATTTGCCGATGCTGAAACTCAGGATAAATTAAAAACATTGCTCATTTTTTCCGAAAAGACAATTCTTATCAGAAGCAAAAGCAATAACAAGCGAAAGATGAAAATTTGACGATGCTGAAACTCAGGATGAATTGAAAACCGTCACTCATTTTTTCCGATAGCCGTTTTCATCCGCCAGTTCCCGAATCAATTTCAGCGTTTTTTCTCCGCCCCATCCGGCTTTGACATATTTCGGGTAAATCGGTAGCCTTTCCTTCAGTTCATAACCGCATTTTTGAACCGTCTTCTCCAAAACACCGATTTCCGGCCACGCGGAATCGGGATTGATGTAATCCGGTGTCACGGGGGAAATGCCGCCCAAATCCGTAACGCCGTAGTGAATCAGCTCTGCCGGTGATATCAAGTTCGGGGCCACCTGTATTGAAATGTCCGGCGACAGGATGTTTTTTGCTAAAAGAATCAAATCGGTCATATCCGCTTTTGTCGGCGGGATTAAACGGGCGAACGGAGCGGACGGGACGAACGAGGCGGACGGGGAGGTTGGGGCGAATGAGACGGACGGAGTGATTGGGGCAAACGGGGGAGTTGGGGCGAACGGGGCGGACGGGACGAACGAGGCAGACGGAGCGGTTGAGGCGGGCGGATTGAGCTGTCCTGAGTTGGGCGTATAATTCTGCAAAATAATCTCCTGAATGTGGCCGTATTTTTCATGCAGTTTTTGAATCTCATGAAGAGAGTTGGCCCAATCGGCGCGGGTTTCTCCGATGCCTGCCAAAAGGCCGGTCGTAAACGGCATTTTCAGTTTTCCCGCGTTCTCAATCATTTCCAAACGCGCGGCGGGCGCTTTCCCGGGGCAGTCTTTGTGCGCGGGAATGGTCGCCGTTGTCTCCAGCATCAAACCCATGCCGGCGTTTAACGGCGCAATCATTTTGAAATCCTCAAAGGAAAAGACGCCGCCGTTGACGTGGGGAAGCAATCCGAAATCCAACGCTTTCCGGCACAAATGAGCGGTGTACTCGATCACCGTCTCAAATCCGGCTTTTTTAAGAGCTTTCCCGAATTTCTCCTGAAATCCGGGGGCTTCCTCCGCGTATTCCCCAAAAGCAAACATCGCTTCCGTGCATCCCGCGGCTGCGCCCTTTTTTAAAACAGATTCCGCTTCTTCTTCCGTCAGCAAAAAAGCGTCCAGATGGTCGGCAGGGCGGCGGAAACCGCAGTAAACGCACTTGTTTCGGCAAACGTTTGTCACGGGAAGAAAAACATTTTTAGAATAGGTAATCGGCCGCTTCGTCATACCGGTCACAGACTCATTTTTCAGACTCATTTTTCAATACATTAATACATTACATCTTCAATGACATTCAATACATTTTCCCGATTATTTTCAAGGCGTCTGAAACGCCGAGGGTAATTCCTTCAATTTCAATGCCGCCTTCGCCTTTGGCGCCGTCGCCGACAATCAAAAGATTCGGAACCGGCGTAACATTGCCGAAATCCGTTCCCGAAAAGGCGCGGTTGACCGGCCAGCGGCCGGAATGGACCTGAACCATTAAAATTTCCGTCTCAACGCCCGGGAACAAGTCTTTCACGTCTTCCAAGCCGAGTTCGATTTCCTCGTCGATTTGGTCTAATCTGTCCAGCGCCGTTCTCTGGTGGCACATCACCAAACACTTGCCCGGCGGCGCGAGAGCCGGGTCGGCATTGGTGACAATGTTCAGTCCGTTGATGCGGCGCGCGTACGGCGTCAGCATCAGACTGCAATCTCCCGAAAGGACCTGCGACGCGTCGGCCGCAAAACAGATTTTCAGGCCGGCTGACGGCTTTAATTTATTCAGCCTGTCATTATATTCTTTATAAACAGGAGAGGACAGGGTCATTAAAGCGGTTGCCGAAGTGCTGTCAACGCCGTCGAATTTGCATATTTCCCAAGTTTCCTTGTGGCCGATGTCACTGATCACTAAATCGGCAGCGATTTCTTCCCCGCCGGCAATCACGCCCTTCGATTTGCCGTTTTGAATGATGATGGACGTCACTTCGGTATCGGCATGAACCATGCCGCCGTTTTCTGCAATCACTCTTAAAAGCTCATCAATAATAGATTTACAGCCGCCGGCGACAATTCCGGGGGCGCCGTATTTGAGGACATTGGATAAAATGCCGAACACCTCTTTCGTCGTCACCTCATCCGACATGGTACTCAGCGCCCAGCCGGTAAACGAATCCGCGCACCGGTCAATCCTGTCGTCTTGAATGTATTTGGAATACCAAATTTTAAAGCCGAGGTCTTTCGGGCGGATGATCCCCGATTTGAACCCGAAAGTCAGAAGCACCATCATCAGCTTGTTTTTAGAAGTCAGGTGCTTCTTATAATCCATATACGCAATGTCTTCATATCCGTTTTTGTAATCCTTTTCATCCAAATTTTTCGGCATACGGACAACCGCCATCGGAACGGAGGGAACGATTGTCACCGCCGCGCCGAGGTCTTTAAGCATCGTGGCCAGCGGCCCTTTCGAGCCGTTCGGAATCATATGCAACGCGCCGGTCGATAATTGGTATCCCTTATATTCAATATTCGTAAAACGGCCGCCGAGAAGTGACAGCCTTTCGTAAACGTCAACGGTCCACCCGTCTTTGGACAGCCGGGCCGCCATCAAGAGACCGCCGAGACCGGAGCCGATCACAACCGCTTTTTTTGATTGGCCTGTGTCCATATTCATGCCCCCCCAATGCCTTTCTGTCCGGATGTAATGGCTTTCATCGGGCAGTATGATAGGCAGACACGGCACTCTCTGCATCTTTCCGTGATGACCGCTCTTCCTCTGGAAACGATGGCGCCGTGCTTACAAAAAGCAACGCACTGGCTGCAACCGACACAATTGCTGTTGACGTACATTTGATTCACCCGAATATTCACCCGAAATGACCGCGGCCGTTCTCAAAGTCCGTTGCGGCCGGGGTTGAAATAAATTTTGAAATTGAAATATTGAAAATGTTGAAATATTGAAAATGTTGAAATATTGAAAATATTGAAAAACCTGATTTGGTGCCTAATTTTCTTTTACTTTATGTTTACTTTATATAAACCTATCATTCGCTTCCGTTCGCTTCCGTTCGGTTCTGAAATATCCGGTTTTAATTTATTCCGTGTTTATTTATTCCGTGTTTATTTATTCCGTGTTTATTTATTCCACGTTTTATTCCGTGTTTATTTATTCCGCGTTTTATTCCGTGTTTATCCGCTCTTCCGTAATTCCCTCTCTTCCCTCTATTCCATCTATTCCCCCTATTCCTTTTTCGGAAGACGTGGACAATGAATTGAGGCCGTATTTTCGAATCACTTTCAGGCTGGCCAGCATTCCGGCAATGATATTGACATAATAGGTAATGGCGCGCCAAGCGATAACGACAATGCCGATGAGCGCGGACGGAACGAAGAGTGAGTAAAGCGTGTAGGCGGCAATTTCCGCAACGCCGCTGGCGCCGGGTGTTGCCGGAATGATCATAATGATGGCCAGAACAATCTGTGTGGCGAACAGCAATTTCCAATCCGGCTGAACATTCAGTCCGAGCAGAATCAGCCACAGGACGGCGAAACGGACCGCCCAAAAAAGAACTGTGTAAAAGACGGCCACCGCCAGATTGATTTTCCCGACGGAAACGAACCGCTTGAAGCTGGACCGGAACAAATCGATCTCATTTTCCGATGAGATGATCCATCGCGCAAGCCTCGGTTCATATTTTTCCGGCGCGTATCTTTTTGCCAAAATCAGAATCTTTTTGATATGTTTCTTCGCAAACTCCGGCCGGACGATTGCGTAAATCAATACGGCCATAATGATAAACAAAAAGAAAATGCCGATAATGAGAAGCACATCCATGCCTGCGACACCTTTTCCTCCTTCGGCGGAGAAGAACGCGCGCAGAATAAACATGGACGGGATCAGACCGACAAAAAAGAAAAACACGTCTAAGAAACGTTCCATAAAGATGACGGCCGTCGCTTTTCCGACCGGCACTTTTGAATTTTTCTTCAGCAGCAAAATCCGAACCGGCTCGCCGCCGATGGAAGCAGGCGTCAGGGACGCCAGCAGCATTCCCGTCAATACGTTTTCCATCACGTGGCGCGTATGGATCTGGTAGCCGAGAGAGCGGAGCAAAAACTTGGTTTTCCTAGCCGTCAGCGCATAGGAAAGGATTTGGAAAAACAAAGCCAGAAGAATAAATTCCGGCCGGATCAATTTGAGGGACTCAATGGTTTCGGCGTCCGTCGTCAGAAAAATGATCGCGAGCGCCGAGATCAGACTGATGACCAGACTGATGAAGAAGAATTTTCTGTAATTGACCATTATGAGCCGCCTATGATTCAGGTTTTCCGGATTTTTCAGATCCCGCGGTTAAGAACCGCTGACATTGGTATCGTATTTTTCGTTTAAAACATCTTCTTTAACATTTTTATCTTTTTCAATGACGGTTTCCGGCCACAATTTGACGCCCGAATGGATGGTGACGCCGTCGTGAATGACCGACCGCGGCCCGACAATCGTTCCGTTCTCCAAACTGCATCGGGCGCCGACATTTGAGTCGCTGTCCACAATCGCTCCCGACAGCGTTGAGTTTTTACCGATT
>WRDC01000016.1 GCA_009783635.1 Methanimicrococcus sp.
ACATTGTTTGCTTTTGCATAGTCTGCTTTTGCATAGTCTGCTTTTGCATTGTCTGCTTTTGCATTGTCTGCTTTTGCATGGCCTGCTTTTGCATGGCCTGCTTTTACATTGTTTGCTTTTGCATAGTCTGCTTTTGCATAGTCTGCTTTTGCATTGTCTGCTTTTGCATTGTCTGCTTTTGCATTGTCTGCTTTTGCATGGCCTGCTTTTGCATGGCCTGCTTTTGCATGGCCTGCTTTTATATGAAGTCTGTACGCATTCACGGGACCCTTTCGGTTCTCCGTCTGTTTTCCGAAAACAAAGTCAGAAGAACTATAGTTTGCGAGAGTGGTATCATATGGGAATATAACGAGAATATAACTGCGTTCTAATAAAATATAACTATGATTTATTAAGATATAATCATATTTTACCGAAAATGTAGCGGCTCTTTATGAAAATGTATTCATCTTTTATGAAAATGTATATATATTTTGCACCTGATAATTCGATAACAACAACCAATATTACGGAAATTGTCCGGAAAAACCAAAGTGGTCGTCTTGGGGTCTTGGGAATCGGATGCCTTAATCAGGCATATTTAAGTGGCGGGCAAGTGTCCGTATGTAAGCCTGCAGCCTGCAAAACGAATGCGTTCTACACGAACGAGCTGACCATGCTTGAAATTCCGCATGATTTCTTTTTTTCGGTATTTTGCTCGTAGCCGGGTAATCCATATGGAGATGACTCAATCGAAGGGGATGATACGATCGTCACAGAAACAAAGAAGATTAGAACTAACAAAAATTTAACTGACATCTACGGGATAGGCACAGCAATCAGTGATCGTTTGGAGAAGCAAGAAATTTACACGGTTGAGGATTTGCGGAAAAAAACAAGGACGGGAAATGACCGTGAGAGTTTATCCGTGAAAATCAGTGTAAATGTGAGAACCGTATACATTTGGGCGAAACAAGCGGATTTGATGCGCATTGGGGAAATTGATGCGGTTTATTCCAGGATTTTGGTGGAGTCCGGCGTCCGGCACGTGGAGGATTTAGCCGCCGCAAACCCGAGAGTTTTATTGCAGCTTTTTGAAAGTTCCACCATTTCTTACCAAAGACCTGTTTCGTCAGCCATTTTGGAAGCTTGGAAAAAGGAAGCCGCCGAATTAAAAAATGAACTGGAGACCGAGAAGGGTGACCCGCCTTTGGATTTGCTCTTCAAACACAGTCTTTCTCGCCGTGAACTGTTGCTGGCTGAGAGAGATGCCATTAATCAACAATTCCTCCTCGCCGAGGAACAAAATGCAAACAACGCGGACAGGCAGGCGGGCGCTATCAACAGTGGTCTCCTTCGGCCAAAAACGGTTGGAGGCGGTTTTTACTTCGGTTTGGGCGAAATGATTGCGGAGATGGGCCGCGGCGTTGCTCAAGCGCAGCACGAACTGGACATGAGTTCCCTTGCGGTTCAGCAGTACATTGACGCGGATGAAAACCTGAGCCAATACGGCCTTTCTTCCACATGGTATGCCCTGCCGGAAACCACATTTACGATTAAAGTGGACTACGCCATCGTTAAAGAAGAAACGGAAGAAGGCGAGACTCAGAATGACGGGACGCCTGCAAAAGAGATTCTCAACACGATGCGCATTGCGCCGATCAACGCCAAATATCAAAACTATTTTAAAAGCACGACCAGCATTGAAAGCGAGCTGAAATTCAAGATTGTGCCTGTCCCGCCGCCCGCAAAAGTCAATGACACCGTCATAGTTCCCGACCTTTCAGACCTCAGCGTCGAAGAGGCAAAAGAGGTCATCATCGCCTCTCTTTTAAGAGTTGGCGCTTTAGAGCGCGTGGAGGGGCCGACGGACAACGACAAAGACACTCAGGTGTTCATGCAGTCAAAGGAAGCCGGAACAGAAGCGAAGAGAAACGATATCATAAGCATTGCCTACTATGAGGCTGCCGGGGAGGAATAAGTATGGAAGAAAGGAGATACGCGACGAGTTTCGCAGAGAACGCGGCGATTCAAAATCAGTTGAATGAAGTCAGCCGAGAACTGGAAAACGAAAGAGCTTCAACCGCCGCGATTCAAAGACAATTGAATGCGTTGTTAGAAGGAGCCAATGCGGACAATGTGCTGCTTCAAGAAAATATCCGGACCCAAGTGCTTAATTCTTCCTTAATAACCGAAATCGGATCAAAAACCAATCAGTTGATTACGCTGGAATCGGACCTGAATAAAGCAAAGCGCGACTTGATCACCGCCAATAGCAATTTGAGCGATATCAATGCCTTATTCGTAAGCGAACAGGCCGCAAAAGCGGAGGTGGAGCGCATGCTGAGCGATATGGACAGAAATGTGCAGGCCTCCTTTGAAATGAAGGACCTTGCCAAGTATCTCACCGGTGTCATTGACGAGTTCAACAATTCGGCCAATACGGGAGACGCGTCTGTGAATTATATCATCAAAGAGCTGGACTTGGAGATGAAGGCGTATATCGCCAAGACCGACAACGACCAGCTGAGAATGTCGGCCCCCAGCTTATCCGCCAACAGCGATGAGGCTTTGAGCCGTATCAGATTTACGATCGGCGCGGTACCGAAAGATATCACGCCCGAATAATCAATGAAAAACGTATGTCGTAAAACAAGTTTAATAAATTTGTGTCATAAAAAGAAAAGTGTGTAAAATAGTGTCTAAAATAAGTGTGTAAAATATAAGGAGAGTCATAAATGAGTGTAGGTCAAGATTTGTTAGATGTACCGTTTGGGGACATGGTTCTCCAACTGGCCCTCGCGATTGCCCAGGGCCAGTATGAAATGGATAAAGTGTGCTGTGAAATCGCCAAAATGATGGGGACGGAAGAAATCTCGCTGAAGAATGTAAGCACCGGCGCAGTGCTCAAAACAACGCTTCTCGGCGCCGGTTTCCAGCCCACGTTTTATCAGTTTACCGATACCATCATCGAAGTCAAGATGGCAATATCCATGCAGAAATCCACCGAAAAGAGCGTCAGCGCCAAAGCAAAAGCCGGCTTCGGAATCTTTTCCGCGTCAGTAAACGCTTCGTATTCGTCCAAATATTCATACAGCGTTGACGGTTCAAGCCTTTTGAGAACAAAGATTACGCCTCTTCCGCCAAATTCCACCTTGCAGGCGCTCATAGGTATAGATGCGGAATCCGGGGCGCCGATCGCTCCTGCCGCTCCTGCCGCTCCTGCCGCTTCGGATGAGTGAACAGACGCACGAAAGAACAATTGAAAATAATTCATAAAATAAACATGTACAGCGATGAATTAAGAAAATTCAAAGAAAATAGAAAAGATGAAAGAAGGAGTAACAAAATATGTTTTCAAATATAAACGTTGGTCAAAAATTGTTGGATGTGCCTTTCCCCGAAATGATTTACAACATGGCCTCAGCCATTGCCAAAAGTCAGCTCAAGTTGGATATGGCGAGCATTGAAATACTGAGACAGATGGGTGACAAGAAAAACTACCCTGTCTATCTTCCGAGGATTAAATTAGATAGTGCGGGAGACCTCGTCGCTGATGAGGACGATGATATGGTCACGTCAATGATCGGAGCCGGATTCCAGCCCACATTTTATCAGTTTGTTGAAACCATGATTGAAGTTCAGATGGCTGTCAGTTTCGTGAATGAAGGAGAAGAGCCGATCATACAGCAATCGAATCTGACGGAAACAACAACGACAACAACAACATCATTATTGCCGTTTCTGAGATATCCGTTAATCAGAAAGTTGCCGGTCTTCAGATCCACCCAAATCTCCACGAGAGTCACACCGATCGACGCTTCCTATACAAATAAATACAGTTTTGCGCAGGAAGGTTCCAGCACCATTAAAACCAGATTGATGCCCATGCCTCCAAACCCGTTTATTCAGCGGCTTTTGGATATGAAGGCTCAGGCAATGCAGCAACAGTTTGAACTGGACCTCAGAAACATAGAGTTGGCTCTTGCAAGAGAACAGAGAGAGCTTATGGAAGAACTGGCAGCGGCAGATTTGGCTGCAGCCGCCGACATTCCCCCTGAAGCCTCCTAAACATAAAATAATTTTTAAGATGTCGGAAAGCTGTGACGCGGTTCAAGTATAATTGACCGCGCCGCGGTTTTCAAATCCGCGGATGTCAGACAGCGGGGAGGATGCGCGCCGGAAAGCTTGCCGTTGCTTTTCCGTGGGGGAACTTTTTTTGAAGAGAATGTTTTAAGGGGAATGATATGACTTCTGAAAACAAAACCGAAGACAAAACTTCCGGCCTTCCTCCGGAAGATAAGGATTTGGAAGAGCTTCTGAAGGATTCTGTTTTGTTGGACCCTGATTTTTGGGAAGACGAAGAGGACACGGACAGTCCTGAGGGGAGTCCAAGCGAAAACGAAACGCCGGCGGAGGAACCCGATCCGCTGTTTCAAGTGACGCTGCCTCCTATGGATATGCCCATTGAGGAAGAGGATCCCAAGGCGGAAGAGCACGAGGCTGAAAAGAAGCGGGCCGCTCGAAAAATACGAAAAGCGAAGGCTGAGAAGTTACGGTCAAAAACGCGCCATGCTTTTCCCCATCACAGCCTGTCTGTCAGCGATGACGGCAAAAAGAAACAGTCCGTTTTTGAAAAACCTCATGAAAAACGAAAGGGTATGCAATCTGAAAAGAAAAAAACAGACCGACCGGATGCCGAAAAAATAGAGTTCAAAAGGCTGAACGATGATGATAAGTCAGTATCGTTTGTCACAGACGGGGTCACCAAAGCCGCACAGCGGCCGATGCGCGAAGATTTAAGATTGCAGCAGCCGATTCACGAAGAGTTGAAAACACAGCAACCAATGCGTGAAGAATTAAGAACACGGCAGACGTTGCGTGAAGAATTAAGAACACAGCAACCAATGCGTGAAGAATTAAGAACACAGCAACCAATGCGTGAGGATTTAAGAACACAGCAGACGATGCATGAAGAATTAAGAACACGGCAACCAATGCGTGAAGAATTAAGAATGCAGCAGACGATGCGTGAAGAATTAAGTACAGATAAACCGATGTGGGACGCCTTAATCACACTGCAACCAAAGCAGGAAACTTTAACTGCCGAGAAGCTGAAACCGAAAGCTGAAACCGCATTACCGGCAAATTCGGAAGTTTTGGACGCGCGGCGGCAAAAACGAAAATCTTCAGACACACGACTACCGAAACCGGAAACTGTCACCGCACAGCAGCCGAAACGGGAAACTGTAACCGTACAGAAGGTGAAACAGGAATCTTTGAAGACAAGGGCGTCGAAGCGAGAAACTTTGGACACAAGGCAGACGAAGCGAGAAACTTTGGACACAAGGCAGACGAAGCGAGAAACTTTAGACACAAGGCAGACGAAGCGAGAAGCTTTAGACACGCGTCATCCAAAATGGGATTCTTTAAACACGAAGCCGCAAAAACATGAATCTTCGGACACCGGGCCGCGAAAACGAGAAACTTTAACTGCCAAGCCGTCACAATGGAATTTAAAACCCGCCGCCGCGCCGATGAGTTCCGCGGAAAAAAATACGAAAAAGACGACTGAATTTGAGATGGATGAAGGCCGTAAAAAGAAGCGGTTCGGGGATTTTGATGAAAAAAAGGGGAAAAAGGAATGGACGAGTCAATCCTTCGGGAAATTGCCAATGAAATAAAAGGGTTAAATAATCACGCTGTCAAACTGATTAAAGAGGGCAGGCTCGCCGAAGCGGAGACTTACTACCAAAAGTCTTTAGAGCTGACTCGGGTGCTGACTTATTATGACGGTATGGCTAAGTCTTATTTTAATTTGGCAAATTTAGAAGTGCTGAAAGATGATTTGTTCAAAGCGATAACATACGGAACGCTGTGCCGGGAAATGCACGAGAAAGCCGGAACGGATACCGAAAACTGTGACAAAATGATGAGAAAATTGGCCAAAGCCGCGATGAGAAAAGGAATGGAACTTGAAAAAAAAGGAATGCTTAAAGAAGCGGTTGAATATTATCAAGCCGGCATCCCTTTTGCGGAAGAAAAATTTCGTCAGGCGATGCTGAAAGAAATTGAATTGATTGAAAGAGTGACGAACGCGAAAACCAATGAGTAAAAAGGTATAAAATATGAACGGGACACAGAAACCGACACAAAAACCGGCACAAAAACCGGCGCAGAAATCAGCGCAGAATTCGGTGCAAAAGCCGGATAATATTGAATTGATCGCACAATCGATGAAACACCTAAATCAGCTTGCTATTGGTGAAATTCGTCAAAAAAATTATAAGCAGGCGATAGACTATTTTACGCAGAGTCTGGTGCTGGAAGAAAAATTGGGCTTGAAAGTCCAAATGGCGGAGTCTTTTTACAATATCGCCGGCGTCTATTATTTAATGGAAGAATACGAACCGGCCCTCCATAAAATTCAACTGGCGGAGACACTGTTCCTGCAGGAAAAACAAAAAGAGGCCGTCGTCAAAACACAAGAGATGATCCGTGAAATCAAGGGAAAAATGAAACAAAGCGAATGATCAAACCGCAAATATTTTAACCGCAAATATTTTTTTTGTTTTATTTTCGAACAATTTCACTGCCGTGTTCCTCGATGGTATCCAACAGCCGTTTTAACTCTTCAAAATTTTCATTGAGCGTTTTTAAAAATTCTTCAACTTTATCGCCGGCAACAGCGCCTTGGGGCGACGCTTTGATCAGGTCGTTCTGTTCAAGAACGCGAAGCGAATAGCGCACTTTATGCGCTTGCATACCCGTTATTTCCGCCAATTTTAAAATACCGATCGGTCCCTGTTCAATAACGATTTTCAAAACCTGCGTATGGCGGTCAATCAATTCCAACTCGCTGCGAGCCTGGCCAAAAAGCATAGAAATAACCTGATAACTGGAATTTTTAATTAAATGTAAACTTAAAAGCTCTTACTGTTCTTAAAAGTGACTCTCATACAAAGATGACGGACTCCGTTGTTATTCCGCCGACACAACCGTATTTCTCAAAACGCCGACGCCTTCAATTTCAATTTCGACCGTGTCTCCGACCAGCAAGGCGCCGACGCCCGGCGGCGTTCCCGTCGCGATAATATCTCCCTTTTCAAGAGTCATCACGGAAGAAATAAAAGCAATCAGATTCGGGATCCCAAAGATAAATTCGCTTGTCGAAGAACTCTGCCTCACTTCTTCATTCTGACCGCGTATCACGCGGCAGGAAACAGATAAACGGCCGGGAGAAAGATTTTGCCGGCCCAGCTCTTCCGGCGTCACAATAAAAGGCCCGACAGGCGCGAATGTGTCAAAACTTTTGGCGCGCGTCCACTGACCGTCCGCTCGCTGAAGGTCACGAGCCGTCACATCATTAAAACAAGTGAAACCGAGGATATAATCAAAGGCGGAATCTGCGGAAACGTGCCGGCATTTTTTTCCGATAACAATACCAAGCTCCGCTTCATAGTCCACTTGTTCGCTTTCCGCCGGATACCGGATCAGTCCTTCGTGCGCTAAAACCGCGGACGGCGGTTTTAAAAAAAGAATCGGATTCTTCGGGAGTTCCATATTCAATTCTTTGGCGTGGTCGGCATAGTTAAGACCGACGCAAACGATTTTAGAAGGAAGCGCGGGCGGCAGAATGAGAAGCGAAGAAAGCGGATATTCATCGTCCAGCTGCTGATAAACCGGATCGGGATAGACAATGCCGTCAAAAACCTCGCCCGAAAAAATAATATCATTGTATTGGAAACGGCCCAGCATCTCAATCACCGTTTATTTTAAAAATTCGTTCAACTCTTCCTTCTTGAAACCCGAACGGATGAGCCGCGTTCGCCCTTTTGACCCTTTTCCCGAATAGTCGGCGGCCAGATGACCGGCGGAAATCATCTTGTTGACGATTTCATAAAAACGCGTGTACCCGATGCCGGTATGAGCACGGAATTTTTCATAAAGGTCGCCGGCGGAAATTTCTCCGGCGTCCGCCGCCTGAATCACCAGATATTTCTCATGGTCTGTCAGGACCGAGAAGACGCGGGACAAATAATGAGACCGGGAGGCAGCATAAGCTTTGTTGACATCCTCAACATCGATTTTCCGGGACGAACGCTTTTCGGCGTTGAAACCGGAACGTTTCATCAAGTCAATACCGACGCGCAAGTCACCGCTTTCGGCGACGTATTCCGTCATGCATTCGCGGACTTCATCGGACACAACGCCCAAAAAGAAGCCGCGGCGGATTCTGTCATCTAAAATGTCGTCAATTTCCGACCATTCATAACGCGGGAATTCAATTTCTTCCGGAAGAAAAACGGAACTGACGCGTTTGTCAAATCCGTAAATCACTTCGGGATCGTTGACAATCGCAATGACGCCGATTTTAGAGCCGGGGTATTGCTCATGAGCGCGGAGAAGCGAATACATGACTTCATCGGCATGCCCTTCGTAAAAGAGATAATTGATATCGTCCAAAACCACAATCAAGACTTTGTCGGTGTCAATGAGTTTTTTGGCGATTTTGTCGAAAATGCGGTTGAAAGAAACGCCTGACGCCGGCGGCGCGACATTTAAAACGCTTTTGTAAATGCGGGAAATGACGGCAAAGCGGGTGGAGTCGATTTGACAATTGACTTTGACCGTTGTCGTTTTGTCGGTATGTTCCTTCAATTCGTCAAAAATTTTCATAGTGGCGCTGGTCTTTCCCGTGCCGGTCGGCCCGTAAAGAAGACAGTTCAGGGGGCGGCCGCCGCGAACGGCGGGCTTTAACGCGTAACGGATAGAATTTAACTGATTGTCGCGGTGCGGGAAATAATCGGGCAGGTAATCCATCTCAAAAACGTCCGGCTCCCGAAAAAGAGTTTCATCCCACATCAGCATATCTTTTTCCGTCAATGCGATTCACTTGCCTTTTTTTTCGTTTAATAAATATGAACCTGTTGTTTATTTTACCGAAGATTCGCCCGCAAAGCTGACTTCGGCGCCTTAGCTTTTATTTTATCTTTCAGAAAGGACTATATATTATATAAAGGCGGCATATAAGTAAAAAGACAGAGAATAAATGAACGAAAAAAGAATAAAAAAAGAAAAAGAATAAAAAAAACGAAACAGAATGAAAAAACGAAACAGAATGAAAAAACGAAAAGAATGAAAAAGAATGAAAAATCAGGTACAATATTTCGGCGGGATTCGAAAATGGAAATTGAATATAAATTCGGAATAACAAAAGACGGAACATTTGAATTCGTGTCAACGCTGACAAAGGCCGGCAATTATTTAATTACCGATAAATCGCGGCCGCAATTTACGGATGTTTTTTATGACACGCCTGATTTTTTGTTGTATTCTTTGGGATATTATTTAAGAAAGCGATATGAGGACGGCGTCACGGATGCCGAATGGACTTTAAAGCAGGCGGATACGTCAATGGCTGATGTCCACCGCCGCAAAGAATATAAGGAGAAACTGCCGGCGGAATCGGAACCCACCGACATTACGGATCCGGACATTCTGAAAATACTGATGACGTTGGCGGGGGATACGCCGCTGGTCCCTATTCTGACACTGGCGCAGGACCGTTTTTTTAAAACCGTTTACAAAGAGGGTTTGACAATGGAAAATGCAGACCTGTCTCTTCGGGAAAACGTTCTGGCAGACCTGTCCGTTGACTTGGTAATGTTGAAATTTTCCGAGCAGAAGCATATCTTTACAGAACTGGAAGTGGAACTCGTCAATGGCACGGAAAGCGATTTGGATGATTTTGTTGCTGTTCTGCGCAGTCTTCCGCGGCTTTGTGACGCGCTTTATATAAACCGCCTTTCGAAATTTGAACGCGGGCTGGCTTTGTTTTTCAACCGCGATAAAATCGAAGGAACGACGGTTCACGGCTTTGAAAAAAAAATCGAGGCGGTCGGAGCCTCCAAAGAAGACGATTCTGAAAATGAAACAGATTTTACCGAATTTGACTCATTCGACTCCGGCTTTTTAATGCCGCTCGAAAAAGCGGCGCTGATTCAGATATGTGAAAAAGAGTATACGGCAGACCCGACAGATTATTTCGGCAATACCGGTTTTTTAAAACAAACGGGCGTGTCCGGTATTTTTGGCCCGCGCAGCAGCGACCTTTTTTTCCAAAAAGCATCGATTCTGCTTGCGCTTGACAGCGGTATGTCTCTCGGATTTACGGCAATGACATACAATCTTCCCAAAAGCGATGTGCTGGCAATCCGCCACGCTTTCGAATTTGAACGGACGGATATTTTCCCGTTTGCGTTTGAAGCCGATGAAAATTCGGCTTACTGTTTCCAAAAACCGATTGCGGACGGAAAATTTTGGACAAAGGAAGAACTGGCGGCCTATTACGGCATAAATCCGCGGCTTGCCGGCCTGAGAGTACAGAACGCTTCTCTTTTGTTCGAATTCATCGGCTCAGCCTACGGTTTATCCGAGAAGGACAAAACGGCTTTGGAAACGGTCGCGTATTTGAAAGGCATCGGAAAAGGCATTTCCGTTGAACGGAAAATCAACATTGCTGCCGATATCATTTTAACACATCCGGTCGAAGGCTTTTCTTTGAATGAACTGAAAATGATTGCCTTGATTTTTGTTTTGGATGAGATGCAGACAAAATCTTCCAAGTCTTCAAAGAAAATCAGGAATATAACAAAGAAAATAAAGCAGACAATAATGAATGCCGGTTTCTTCGTACCGCCGGTATTCCAAAAGAAAGCGCTAATCCTGTCCGCTCTGCTTGAAATTCTTGGACCGGCGGAGGAGACACAGGACACTTTCAAAGAAATCACGGCGGCGGATGGTTATGAGAAAAGAGTTATTGAAATTACATATCAAGCAAACTCGTCAAACTCATCAAACCCGTCAAACGATTCCCGAAAAATTGAAAAGGCGGAACTTGACTCCATAAACAACTTAATCAATACCGCTTTTGACTTCTCGGTCCGCTTCAAAGAAACCGCCGGCCCTGATAAAAAAGCGGATAACAAAAGCAAAAAAGAATTGAAACTGAACAGGGACACAAAGCTGAACGCTGACGACAGAATGGCTGACGCTTCCGAAAAAATCATCACGGCTCAATTTTTCGAAGCCGAAAAAGCGGAATCCGGCGTGATTTCGGCAAAAGATATCGAAGATGTGCACGATATGCGCGTCGCTCTTCGGAAAATCCGTTCGTCACTTATCATTTTCCGAAACTTCTTGGACCCCGTATGGCTGGACAAAACGGAAGAAGGGATGAAGAAGACATTGTCCGTCCTCGGCGTTCTCCGCGATTTGGATGTTATTTTTGAAAAAACGGCGGCTTATCTGAAAAATGAAAATATGGACGCGTCCGTTATGTCCGTCTTCTACGAAACCGGCGCAAAAGACCGTCAGGGAGCTCATAAAGACGCGGTGGCTTATCTGATGTCCGATGAATATGAAGCTTTCAAAAAGGAGTTGAAAGAGACGTTTGAAAGCGGTGTTTATCTCGGAACGCCGCGCATCAATAAAAAGGGAGATGTCGGGCCGGTCCGGATCCGCGATGTTTTGCCGGTGATTTTATATGAAAAGGCGGCCGACGTTGTCGCTTATCATGAATGGCTGGACGGGCCGTTTATTTATGTGGATAAGCTTCACCGCCTCCGCATTGCGGCGAAAAATTTCCGTTACACTCTGGACTTTTTCAAAGACTGTCTCGGGGACGCCGCCGGTCAGCTGATTAAGGAATTTAAAGAGCTTCAGGATATTTTGGGAAACTTCCATGACGCGGTTGTCGCGGTTGAAGTCATAGAATCGTATGTGGACCGTATCGAAGAAATGCGCGAGGAGGAGGCCGGTTCATCGGGAACTTCCAAAGACCGGCTGAAAGAAATCGAAAAGACGGTCAAAGCTCTCGGCAATTATAAAACCTTCCGAGAGCGGGAGCAAGAAATGCTTCTGCTCGCGTTCCGGAACAAATGGGAAGGAATGGACCGCCGTTTCTTCCATGAAAGGATTTCAAAAATTATCACGGAAGCCGGCTTCTGAAAACCGGACAGGCCGGAAAAATCAAATTTGCGGCAAAATTACAGCAAAATTACAGCAAAATTACAGCAAAATTACAGCAAAATTACAAAAAAATAAAAAGCGGAAGAACAGATATTAAAATTTCATAAATTTCATTCAAATGTTTCAAACCTGTGGTGAACACATGTCCCGAAAGAGCGATAAGAAAGGAAAACAAAACGCGAATTCAAATAAAAGTCCGAAAAACGATGCCGACCGAAAGACCGGTCGGGAAGGGTACGGAAAAATTCGGGCGGAGCTTCCGAAAAATTTGCAGGAGCGTGTTGAATCGGAAAATAATCCCGATGAAATCATCGCGGAAGCGCTTTCAAATTATTACGGCGGCCGGCGTCTCAGAAACGAAATCGCCGTTCAAAAAGAAATCGATAACAACATCATTGAAATTCAGCGCCGCCATATTTCCGACTTGAAAGAACAGCTGGTTGCGTCCAATAAAAATTATGAGGAATTGATGAAAACATATCAGGCGTATATGTTTCAGGTTCAGCCGCTGATCGAAAACGCCAAACTTTCGGAAGCCGAGAGATTGGTCAAAATTTCAGCGCCCGGAGACGAAACGAAAGCCGAAAGCGAAAAAACGAAAACTGAAAACGAAAAAACGAAAGCCGAAAGCGAAGAAACGAAAAACGAAAGCGAAGAAACGAAAAACGAAAGCGAAGAAACAAAAAACGAAAATGGCAAACGCGCAGAACCGGTGACGGCGCAGGCCAAAACTAAAAAATGGTATGAATTTTGGAAATGAGGAAAAATTCATTCCGTTGTTTTAATTGATTTTTTTCGTGAGTCTGAACTTTTTTTCAATCCGTTACAGAATTAGGCGCCGCTTTTTACAATTCCCATTCATCTTGATTTTTCGTCATCCAGTCTTGAGAGTCCAAGGTTTCGGCGTCTCCGGGTTTTTCGGCGCGGACAAATGAACCGTCCGGCAAGCCGATACGCAACTTAACATTGTCTTCCATGTGTTTTGCCAAAATGACGTCCTTGATTTTCCGGAGATAAGCTTCATTGACGGGGAACAGGATTTCAACGCGCCTGTCCAAATTTCGCTGCATCAGGTCAGCGCTGCCGAGATACATTTCCTCATTGCCGTTGTTATAGAAATAATAGGCGCGGGTGTGTTCCAAAAACCGGCCGACAATGGAAGTGACGCGGATGTTGTCGCTGTAACCAAAAAAGCGGGGGCGGATGCAGCTGATGCCGCGGACCTGAAGGTCGATGCGAACGCCCGCGATGGAAGCTTTATACAGCTCTGTTATACATTCGGGGTCCACCAACGAATTGAGCTTAAAGAGGATGTAACCGTTCCCGTATTCTTTATGATTCTCAACCTCGCGGCGGATTTTGCCGATCAGCGCGCCGCGCATCATACTCGGCGCCACGAGAAGTTTCTTGTAATTCTTTTTGCGGGAATAGCCCGTTAAAGCATTGAACAAATCCACCACGTCTTGGCCGATGACCGGGTCCGCCGTAAAATATTCAAAATCCGTGTAAATTTTAGCCGTGGCGGCGTTATAATTGCCGGTGCTCATGTGGATGTAAGGAATAATGTCCTTCTTCTCCTGACGAAGCACGAGGCAAATTTTCGCGTGCGTTTTCACATTCGGAACGCCGTAAACAACGTGAATGTTGGAGTGCTCCAGCTCTTTGGCTTTGGCAACGTTGTTCTCTTCATCGAACCGGGCTTTCAGTTCGATAAAAACAAGAACATGCTTGCCGTTGTCGGCCGCATCTTTCAAATACTGAATAATTTTGGACTTTTTATCAACGCGGTAAAGCGTGATTTTAATTGCGAAAACGTTCGGGTCGACAGAAGCGGCCTGAACAAAATCAATCAGGCTGCTGAAACTGTCGTACGGGCGGTAAACAAGCACATCCCTCTTTTTGATTTTTGAAAAGATATTTTCCTTCTTGGAAGTTTTCAAATATTCTTTCTTTTTCGGCGTGAAAGAAGGATATTTAAGATCCTGCCGGCCGATGTCATAAATCTCGGAAACCGAAGACAATCCGACGGGCGATGTCAATGCTTCCACTTGTGTTGAGGGCAATTTGAGGTTTTCCAAAAGGATTTTTAAAACGAAATCGGACATACCTTTATCAATTTCCAAACGCAGCGGTATTCCGAAATATTTGGTTCCTGATTTCTTTTCAATGGATTTCATTAAATTGTAGTCGCCGTCTTCATCCAAACCCAAATCGCCGTCGCGAGTGACCCTAAAAGCGTGCGCTTCCAGAATATCCTGTTCGGGAAAAACCATTCCCAAGTTTTGAATGATGAGGTCATCGACCCAAATGAAATTGAATTTGTCCGTTTTTCCGGAAGCCATATTGCTTTCGGTTTTACCGGATTTCAAATCTTCTTTGGACGGCACCTGAACCAAACGTTTAATGGTGGACGGGATTTTAAGGCGGACAAAAATGCGGCCGTAAGAAACATCTGAAATAATGACGGCTAAATTGACGCTTTGGTTGGTGATGTACGGAAACGGGTGGCTGGCATCGTAAGCCAAAGGCGTCAGCAGCGGAAAGATTGTTTTTTGGAACAATTGATTCACATATTCAACCTGAAAGTCTTCCAATTCCGAAAATTCCAATATGCGAATATTTTCTTTTGCCAGCTCCGGCACCAGTATATTGCTCCAGCAGTGTTCCATCCGTTCCAGTTTTGTGGGAAGCGCGGCATAAATCCTCTGCATTTCCGAATAGGAGCGGCCTTCCCCAAAGCTTATGCTTTCTTCCAAAACACTTTTGTGGACGTTTGGGATCCGAACCATATAGTATTCATCTAAATTGCTCGCAAAAATCGATAAGAACCGGACACGTTCCAGAAGCGGATTCGTTGCATCCAACGCTTCTTCCATGACGCGGTCATTGAAATAAAGCCAACTGAAATCCCTGTCAATATACAAGTCGGGATCAATGGGGCGGGTAATATCCCCAAAATCCGGCATTACCGGCTCGGAAGACGGAACGGCCTCTTCGGGGGAACGGATCGGAACTGAATTCATGTTTGTACCATTTTTTTGATTAGGGGGGAGGACTGATTGTTTTTCAAATTAAGTGATTTAATATTTTTATGAATTTATCCACTTATTTAAATGATTGGTTTTTAACTATCAAAAGCAAGTCTGACACGAGATTTCAAAAATCGGAAAATAAGAATTCCGGTGTTTTTCTAAATATTTTTATGAATTGATATATATTTTATAGTTTTTTATAGCTATAAACTTTGTCTTCATTTTATCGCATTCCTTATCGTATTCCTTATCGTATTCCTTATCACACTCCTTATCGCATTCCTTATCGCATTCCTTATCGCATTCCTTATCGCATTCCTTATCGTATCCAGTCTTCGGAATCGCCTTTTATTACTTTTTTATGAAAAGAATACACTCTCCGAAGAATACACTATTTGAAAAGGAGTACCCTCTCCGTCAATCCGAAATGATAAAAAAGGATTTGAGAAAAAGAAATCATAAGACTTCTTCTTCTCGGGGGACCGGTTTTAATATTTAGAGCGCTGGAGGGCCATAAGGTCTTCCATTGTAAGTTTTCCGCCGTCTTTGAACTTGTCGAAGATGCCCTGCGCATCTTTATCTTGTTCGTCTTTGTCGACTTTGGTTTTTGCGTCTTTGTCCTTCTTCTTGGCCTTTCCGCTTTCTTTATCGATTTCACGGATTTCTTTTTGGGCTTCAATGAAGATTTTATGCTGCTCGTCGGCTGTTTCTTGAGCGCGGATGAAGTTTTTGTGGGCAACATCGGATTCGGCGCGCACTTTGTCGGCCTCCTTGAATGCCGCAATCATCTGCTCATGGAATTCCTGAGCCTGTGAAGCGTAAACGGCGAGTTGAGCGTGGTATTCGGATGCTTCGTCACGGATAACCTGAGCTTCGTCCAAAACACCTTTTAAGTCGCTGTTTTCTTCCAACTGCTTCTTTTTGTCGGCGTATTCGATCTCAAGTTCCTTGATCTTGGTGACAAGTTCTTTTTCTTTTTTCTGATTCATCACGGAAGTCTGTTGCTTGAATTCAAGCTCGTCAATCTGTTTGCGGATTTCTTTGATAGACGGACCGACAAGGCCGCCTTCCTTTCTGAGTTCGTCAGCTTGGGAGAAAAGTTCATTCGCGCGGGCATTTGTTTCATCGCGAAGGGTTTTGTATTTACTGACGTTGACGTTGACTTCGTCGCGCTTGACTTTTAAGTCTTGGGCAGCGGTGATCAATTCTTTGGTTTTGTTGTTCAATCCATTCCTTTCAGCAGCATATTTACTGGCTTCGGCATTCAACTGATTTCTCTTTTCTTTTGCCTCTTCAGAAACTTCTTTCAATTCTGCTTTTCTGGTTTGCAGTTCTTTCATCATATTTTGTTCCCCCTTCCCGAGAAAACTTTTCCCGGGCCGGTTACGTTACGCTTTAAGCCACGGCGGATGCCGGCTTAAAGAAGATAATCCGAAAAATCAAGCCTGGAAGACTTTCGTTTTTAATTTTTCGGAATAATCGGATTTGAATGTTTGATTTAATTGTCGGCCGGTATATCCATGACGGATTTCAAGACCGGAATCACATTCCGCAAATCTTTTTCGGAAACGACCGCTTGAGCCTGTGCCTGAACGGCGGGCTTGGCGTTAAACGCAATCGAAAAACCCGCTTTTTTAAACAGGCAGATGTCGTTTGCGCCGTCGCCGATGACAAGGCATTCCTCGTAAGAAATACCTGTCTTTTCGACCAGTTCGTCCAAAACTTTTTCTTTGGAGTTTGTCGTTGTCAGTGGCCCTGAGGCTTCTCCTGTTAAAAAGCCTTCTTTGACAATCAAATCGTTTGAATAAGCATAATCAATATCTAATTGCTTTTTAACGTTATCAGCGACCATACTGAAACCGCATGTGATCATCGCGGTTTTCCCGCCGATACCGCGGATAAAGTTCATCAGTTCACCCGCTCCCGGCATCAATTGAATTTTACCGGTTTCATCCAGCGCTTTTTCACAGGAGAGTCCTTTTAAAGAAGCGACGCGCGTCTGAAAGGATTCCGTATAGTCCATTTCGCCGTTCATTGCGGCTTTTGTGATTTTGGAAACGGCCTCTTCAACGCCTGCGGCTTTGGCAAGCGTGTCAATGACTTCCGCGTCAACAAGCGTACTGTCCATATCAAACACGAATAATTTGAATTTTGGACTTGCCGATCCTTTGTTGAAACGTGAAGAGCTCACAGAATCATAACCCTCTTCTGTTATTATGAATAATTTGCTGAATTGCTGAACGTAAAAACCGAAAAACCGAAGAGCCGTTTATGAAAAACAACCCGCGGATTCAATCATTTGAGCTGCGGTGTCTATCGGTCTCGAAAACGTCGAAAACTCAGATAATAAAATGACACATCAAATCGCAATGTTCTGATGAATAACAGGCATTGCTTTTAAATCTTGTGCCTAAAAATTGTGGCCTCCGCTTCGCTACGGTCACAATTTTTCATCCTGTGGGGGAGGCCGTATGCGTTTGTGGGGTGCCTGACGGCACCCCGGGTGTCATGGGGGTGCCTACGGCACCCCGTCTGGACCAGCTGGTCAGCAAGCCAGCAGGTCAGCAAGCCAGCCGGTCAGCGAGCCAGCCGGTCAGCGAG
>WRDC01000017.1 GCA_009783635.1 Methanimicrococcus sp.
CGGCTGCGCGCTCATGCTGTCTTGAACAGCCGTTTCCATGGAAGTGATGCCTGAAAGAGAAAGAGGGGACCCGACAAATTGATGATAAAGGGACCCGAGTTTGATGCCGGCTTCAAAAAGCGCGTTATCCCGATCGGACGGAGTGAAAACTTTTGATTTTGCCGTCAAAAATGTTCACCTCATGAATCAAAGCCGGACAGAATCTTTTTTCCATATCAGGCCGACAATCGGGGACAGTAAATAGAACAGCATCAGTAAACACAGAACTCCCGGGAAAATAATGATGTACGGGCTGTCGATAAAAACGGAAATGCTCGTTCCCGAAAAGAGAAAAATCAAAAACACGAAAGTGATCTTTTTCATGACTTTCGGATAGGGAATGGTACTGACCATCAGCAGTGACAAAAGGAACAGAGTGATGTAAATCAATTCATTGCTGTAGGGGACTTCAAAGGCGGCCCGGGGCACTTCGTTAAAGAAAATAATCAAAACGGCGAGAGAAACGCAGGCGCTGGTGATTGGAATTCCGGAATAAACCGGCTCTTGGGGCGGAAAAGCATTGTAACGCGCCAGCCGGAGAATACCGCAGATCGCGTAGAGGCAAACAAAAAGAATCGAAATCAATTCACCGCTCATACAATAGACGAGAACGGCAGGCGCAACACCAAAAGACACGGCATCCACTAACGAATCAATGTGTGCTCCGAGCGGACCGCTGGAAGTTTTTCGGGCGACGTAGCCGTCAACGCCATCCGCGGCCGCCGCAATCAAAAGACAGACTGCCGCAACACTGAATAAACCGCTGAATGCGAAAAAGATAGCTGCCATCCCAAAAAGAAGATTAATAATTGAGACGAAGTCCGGCGCTTTTAAGAGGTGTAACACCCTTAAACATTAAGCTGTATCCCATATATATTCTTCGCATCTCAAAAATTATTATTTTAAATGCAGAATACCGGTGAATGAAAAGCGGTATCATATGAGACACTGAGAACGCTTTAAGGTCATGCCGATAGTGAAACACAAATCCCGTCTTATGACTTTCAATCTTATGATTTCTCATTAACTATCATTAAAAATTTCAAAGATTTCCCAATATCTCTCAACCGATTTTAACAAATGATTTAAATACTATTACTTTTTATTTAAGTTAATGTGTGTCAATGCATGACAATTCATTTTAAAAAATGATCTTGCAGGGTTCGTGCCCTGTGAAAAACGGTAACGTCGGAGTTTTCTTAAACGAATTAAAGACGGCTTCATAGCGCTTTGTTTCGATGAAGCCGCTGTAAAGTGTACAATGAACTCTCTGCGGGATAGGGAGGAATATCCGAACGATGCATCCGCGATGTATTTGTGATGTATCCGCGATGTATCTGCGATGTATTCGCGATGTATCGGCGATGCATCCGCGATGTATCCAAATGATATCCAAACGACATAACCCTCGCATCTTTCGCATGGGAAAATGATTTCAAATGTACCTGTCCGGCTTTCATTTTTAAAATGGAAAAAAGAATCCAAACAAAAAAAACGGATTCCAACAAAAAAAATGAACTCAACCAAAAACGAACTCAAACAGAAAAACGAATCCCAACAAAAAAACGAATTCAAAGAGAAAAACAAGATGGGAGAATGAAATGTAAAAATTCGCAACGGCACATTATAACCCAAAGGAAGGGGGAATGAAAAATGAAAAAAACAATTTTAACGATTATGTCGATTCTGGCTGTCGCTGTTTTGGCAATCAGTTTCAGCGGCTGTTTAAGCAACAGCATGGAACCGTTTATAGAAGAACGGCCGGTTTACGAACCCGCCGCCATCTACGATGTAACAATTTACACGATGGGCGATAATGTGATGGCAAGCATCGTTGTACAAATTCAGGGCACATACAGTCAAAGCCTTGACAAAGACAACATTACTGTAAATATGAACGGAAACAGTGTCTATGTCAATGTTCCCGTCATCGATTCAAGCAGCGTAAATACCCGTGATTTCGGCTATGAAACGGTTGAAGTTAATCTCGGAAAGAAGAGCCAGTTTAAGAACATCGACTACAAACTTATCATTAACGGGAACACTCCCAAAGCTTTCACGTCAAATTTCAAATTTGCCGGCGGTGACTTGTACACTTACTACCCTGCCGTCATTGACAACGTTGTCGTTGAAGTTATTGACGGAAAAGTTGTTATCAACTCCAAAGTGGTGCGCGGGGGAAGTGCTGAAACCCTTGACAAAGACAACATCATTGTTTCCGGAACGCTTCAAAACCACGATGTTTCCGTTTATATTCCACTGCAAATCAAAGACGGCATAACAACTTTGATCATCGGATGGGAAAATGTTGTTATTGAGATCGGCCAGCTGGATGAATTGGAAGACGGCACCTATACGGTTACGGTTAACGGTATTGAAACACACTTCACCGTTTCTAATCACCAACTTGTCACCGGCGTTATTACCGAAATACCGGAACGCTGATTGAAAATAATACAACGAATGTTCCAAAATACACGATATCCCAAGATATTATCCGAGATATTATCCGAGATGTCCAAGATATATCCCAAAAACAGCTTTTACCTAAACGAAAAACTGATTGATGCCGAACATCTCTGAAATCGGCGCAATTCTAAACGTTTAGAAAAAGCAAAAATGAAATCAAAACGAAATCAAAATGAAATCAAAATGAAGTCAAAACAAAATTAAAACGAAATCAACAATGAAACAAAAAATGAAGTCAAAATGAAGGGTCTTTGAACGAAGATTCAAGGACCTTTTACAGATTTTTTAAGTATAATTTTGCGAAAATATTTCGCGTTCATTTCTGATTTCAAGATAAAGCCCCTTAACGAAAGGAATAAATAAGAAGAATCCTATGTGAAGGATACGTTTCCGACGGCAATTGATAGCATCAAGCCTTACGAAACGGAAAAATGAGTTAAAGGCATCCGAACGATTCGCGAAAAAGCATTAAAGCAAGCGGATTGATTCAAAAACCCACCTTAACTCAGTGGTAGAGTGCGCGGCTGTAGTTTGGTCATTTCGCAAAGTTTGCGAAAAATCGCGCAGGCACCGCGATGCCCCCGGTTCGAGTCTGGGAGGTGGGACTTCAATTCAAATATGAAAGTGATATTATCACCTTCATATTTTGAAGTTTGAAAAGAAATACGAAAAAGGGCAACCCTTTTATATGAAAAGTATCATTGTAGGGGAAGCAAGGTTGGAGGCTTGAAAAACCCGACGTCCAGATAGTGTAGGGGACTATCATGGGGCCCTGTCGAGGCCCCGACCCGGGTCCGAATCCCGGTCTGGACGCTAAATACAAAAAACCAATCTTGAAGGCATCAGCCCCAGTCGGTCCGCCTCTTTTTTGAGGCAGACCTTTTTTTTTAAAATTTTCATGAAACAGATAAAAAAACCGCCTCAAAAAGAGACGGCTGTCATTCTGTTTCTTCTTCAATCACGCAGTCGACAAAATACTCTGTTTTACCGCCAATGACTTCCGAAACCAGCCCGTGAATATCTGTTTCAAAGCCGGGGAAGATGCGGTTGAGTTCGCTTGCAAAGCGCAGGAAATGAACGATTTGCTTGTTAAACCGCTCGCCGGGGATGAGCAGCGGAATTCCGGGCGGATACGGGGTCACGAGCATTGCCGTGACGCGGCCCTCAAGCTGATCAATCCCGACCCGTTCGATTTTGCGGTGTGCCAGCTTCGCCCACGCGTCAGCCGGACGCATGGCCGGCTCAATCGGCGACACATACATTTCAGTTGTGATGCGCGCCATATCGTACATTTTGTAAAAATCATGCAGCTTTTGACACAAATCGCGCAGCCCCATTTTCTCATACTGCGGATATTTGGAGATAAACTCCGGCATCGTTCGCCACAGCGGCCGGTTGGCGTCGTAAGCGTCTTTGAACTGCTGAAGCTCCGTCACCATTGTGTTCCAGCGGCCTTTGGTAATACCGATCGTAAACATGATGAAGAAGGAGTACAATCCGGTTTTTTCAACGATAATGCCATACTCGGCAAGGTATTTTGTCAAAACGCCTGCCGGAATGCCCCAATCGGAAAAGGAGCCGTCAACGTCCAGTCCCGGCGTAATCAGTGTTGCCTTGATCGGGTCAAGCATATTAAAGCCCGGCGCCAAATCGCCAAAGCCGTGCCAGCGCTCATTGGCGTGCAGCATCCACTGTTCGCGTTCACCCATACCGTCTTCCGGCAGTGTGTCCGGTCCCCAGACTTTAAACCACCAGCCGTCATCTTTCTTCGTTGAAATCCATTCTTCGCCGACTTTGCGCATCGCTCGCCGGAAATCCATTGCTTCCTGAAGCGATTCTTCCAGCAGCGCCGTTCCGCCCGGCGGCTCCATCATTGCCGCCGCGACATCGCACGAGGCAATGATTGCGTATTGCGGGCTTGTGGAGGTATGCATCAGATACGCTTCGTTAAAGCGCGGCAAATCAAGCGACCGCGTCTCTGAATTTTGAATCAGAATCTGTGACGCCTGACTCAGGCCGGCCAGCAGTTTGTGCGTCGATTGTGTGGAAACCATCATTGACTCTTTGCAACGGGGGCGGCCTTCCCCAATCGCGTGGTAATCACCGTAAAAGTCATGGAAAGCCGCGTGCGGCAGCCATGCTTCATCAAAATGCAATGTGTCGATTTTTCCGTCCAGCTCTTCTTTGATTTCCTCGACATTGTAGAGAATACCGTCATAAGTGCTTTGCGTGATTGTCAGAACGCGCGGCTGGTCTTTTTGGTCTTTTGCGAAGGGATGAGCCGCGATCTTTTTTTGAATATTTTCCCAAGCAAATTCGGATTTCGGAATCGGCCCGATAATGCCGTAATGGTTGCGCGTCGGCATCAGAAACACCGGAACAGCTCCGGTCATAATGATTGCGTGCAGCATTGATTTGTGACAGTTGCGGTCAACGACAACAACATCCCCCGGCGCCACCGTCGAGTGCCAAACGATTTTGTTTGACGTTGACGTGCCGTTGGTGACGAAAAACATATGGTCGCTGTGGAAAATCCGCGCCGCGTTGCGCTCGCTTGCGGCCACGGGGCCGGTATGGTCAAGCAGCTGCCCCAGCTCGTCAACAGCGTTGCACACGTCGGCGCGCAGCATATTTTCACCGAAAAACTGATGGAACATCCGCCCGACAGGACTTTTCAAAAACGCCACACCGCCGGAGTGTCCCGGACAGTGCCATGAATACGAGCCGTTCGCCGCGTAATGTGTCAGCGCTCTGAAAAACGGCGGCGACAGTGTATCCATGTAAGCGCGCGCCTCGCGTACCACGTGGCGGGCAATGAATTCCGGCGTATCCTCAAACATATGAATAAAACCATGCAGCTCTCGCAAGACATCGTTGGGGATGTGCTGTGATGTCCGCGTTTCGCCATGCAGGAATATGGGAATATCCGCATTGCGGTGGCGGATCTGCTCAACGAACGACCGCAGCTCGGCAACCGTCTGCTCCGCTTCTTCGCCTGAAAATTCTTCGTCATCGATAGATAAGATGAAGGCCGACGCGCGGCTTTGCTGCTGCGCGAACACTGACAGATCGCCGTAAGTTGTTACGCCCAAAACTTCAAAGCCTTCTTCTTCAATCGCTTGCGCTAAACCGCGAATCCCAAGACCGCTGGTATTTTCCGAACGGAAGTCTTCATCAATAATCACAATGGGAAAACGAAATTTCATATGAGTCACCTGAATTTTTCAGCAGCGTCATAATGGTCTGCTTTTTGTATTAAACTGCCAACTCTTATAAGGAGCTTTATGCTTGTTAATTTAACCGTTATAATACACCGATTATACACTGTTTTTTAATATGCGTTAAAATGATTATAAAAATATTTTTTATATATTTAGAGTTGCCGATAAAGTTTTTAAAAATTTCACATAAAATCCGTTGATACGGCGTCGGAATTCATTTCAACGGAACAACATCAAAATTTCTTTCGCCAAATTCATCCGCTTTTCTTCATCCGTCATCATCGTATCCAAAGCCACCGCTTTGATCCCCATTTTTTCGATCTCTTCCGGATTCAAAACACCGTCTCGGATATCATAAACAAAAATATCAATAAAATCCTTATAAAGCTCCGCGACGCCTTTTGAAGAAACGTCCAAACCTTTGGCCGCCATTAGTTTTCCGGCCGGCCCGCTGACGGCCTCTTTTCCGATGATCGGGCTGACGGCGATGACTTTTTTTGTTTTCAGAATCTCCTTGATTTCCGGAAGCGCAAGAATCGGGCCGATGCTGGTCATCGGGTTGCTCGGGCCGATAATAACGCAATCGTCTTTTTCCAGAGCTTCCTTCGCCGCCGGAGATAACCGCGCTTCTCCGATTCCCCGGTATTCAAAAGAAAGAACATCCGGCATCCCTTTGTGGGTGACCCAAAATTCCTGAAAATGCATTTGACCGCCGGGCGTTTCAATCATACTTGTGACAACATCGTCCGACATCGGAATAATGCCGGCGCGAATCCCGAAGCTTTCGGAAATTTCAGCCGTTGCCTCCGTCAGCGTCAAACCTTTTTTCAGCATATCCGTTCGCACCAAATTGACTGCGCGGTCACGGTCGCCGAGCATAAGGATTTCAAAGCGGCCCAGCTCTTTCATCTGATTGTAAGTGTTGTAAGTGTCACCGGTGATGCTCCACCATTTGTTTTTATCCAAAATGCCCGCAAAAAGATAAAGAACGGTGTCAATGTCGGGAGAAATGAAAACCTCCGATGACCAAATATCTTCGCCGGTGTTGACAATAACCGTCATCTCCTCATCGGGAAGAAGTTGCCGGAGGCCGTCAATCAGTTTCGGGGTACCGGTTCCGCCGGATAAAATAATCATATTAATCCTCTCAATCCATCTCTCTCAATCAGTACTCTCAATCTCTCTTAATCATTACTTTCATCATTGTTTTCAATCATTACTCTCAAGAGACCGATATGAAATATAACTTTGCAAATAACTTTTAAAATTGTTGTTTTCGCTTCGCTTTGGCTGTTTTTTGCTGACTGTCAAATCAATCCGGCTTCTATGATTAAATGCAATGCGGGAATTGACGCCAAAGAGACGGTCGTTGATAAAAACGTGGCGGCGGAAATCAATTTTGTATCAAAGCCGTAAATTTCGGCATAGATAATGGGCGTCATTGCCGGCGGCATTCCGGATTCAATGACGGCGACTTTTTTGTCCAATTCCGCGAATTGAAAAAGCGGTAGGGCCAGGATGCCCGCAACCGGCATAACGAAAAGCTGAATCGCGGTCACGGCGACAGCCGGAATTAAAGCGAATTTTAAGTATTTGCCGGAAAGAGAAATGCCTAAAGACAGCATAATCAGCGGAACAACAATTCCGGAAAGGAGTTCCAAAACGGATGAGATAAAGGACGGAACGACGCTCATGTCAAAGCCGAGCAGGATCAAAACAAGAGACAGTCCCCACGCAATTGCCGGCGGGAATTTCAAAATCTGTTTTAAGACATTTACCTTTTGACCGCTGACTTTGGAACCGAGATAGGTGGCAAGCGCAATGACGAGAAACAGACTGGCGACATCGCAAAAAATCGCCCGCGTAAAACCTTCGGTTCCGTAAAATCCCGTAATAATCGGAAAACCCATAAAGGCCGTATTGCTGCACGTACAAATCAAAATAAAAGCGGCGAGTGATTTCGGCGGCAATTTGAGAATTTTTTTGCCGACAATATAAGATACCAAAGCGCCGACAGCGGAAACGGCCAGAATAAAGACCGTCAGCTTAAAAAATGACAGCAGCTCATCCGCATGAACATTCCGAAGCATTGAATTAAAAACAAGAGCGGGCATTCCGACGTAAATGACGGCATTATTCAAAGCAACCTTGTCTTTTTCGGAAAGAATGCCGAGGCTTTTGAGAACCCAGCCCAAAAGAATTAAAACAATGATGACTAAAATGATATCCATGCGTTATCGCTTCGGCTCATATCTTTTTTAAGTAACGGAATAATAAATCAGACTCTTCTTTAAGTTATATAAATCTAAAGGTTTTGCCGTTTTTGCCGGTTTTTGCCGGAGGTGTGAAAAATTGCTGTAACTTAAACGCAATCAGCCAATTAAAAAAGGGTCTTCCGCTTATAATTAATATTAAAAAAACGAAGATTAAAACGAAGATTAAAACGAAGATTAAAACGAAGATTAAAAAAATGAAGATTAAAAACGAAGACGGACGCTGCAGGCGCCCATAAAAACACTCGGTTTCCCCGCCCTGAATAATTATGACCGGAGCCGAAGGCGGAAGAGGTGATTTTTTAAAAAAAGATTAAGCTTGAACAACCGATTTGTTCTGCGTTTCTTCAACGTGAGTATAAGTGGTTGTCCGAAGCTGCGGCGTCCGTCCGATTTGGCGGATGACGTCTTCAATTCTCTGCCGCGGCATGTTGGTGCCGTATTTGGCGCCGGCCGCTCTTGAAATCGTATCTTCCATCAGCGTTCCGCCGAAATCGTTGGCGCCGGCGCTGAGGCCGACTTGGCAGAATTTGGCGCCGAGCTTGACCCAAGACACTTGAATGTTGGGAAGCACATCTTTAAACAAAAGGCGCGGGACGGCGTACATTCTCAAATCATCCAAACCCGAGGCGCCCGATTTGACAAGACCTTTCGCGTAAAGGGGCGTGTTTTCATGGAGATAAGTCAGCGGGATGAATTCCGTAAAGCCGCCGGTCTTCTCTTGAATACGTTTGAGGCGAAGCAGGTGATCGACGCGGTCTTCATTATTTTCAATGTGGCCGAACATGATCGTGGATGTGGTTTTGATGCCGGCTTTATGAATGGTCGTAATGACCTTTTCCCATTCGTCCGCCTTTATTTTTCCGGGACAAAGCGTTTTTCGGACATCATCCACCAATATTTCGGCGGCGGTTCCGGGGATGGTATTCAATCCGGCTTCTTTGAGCATGATGACGGCGGTTTTTAAGTCAAGCCCCGCGTTTTCGGCGGCGGCGTAAATTTCCATTGGCGAAAAACCGTGAATTGAAATGCCGCCGTAAGGCGCTGTCGTTTCATGGATGTTTTTAATCATTTCAATCTGGAGATGCGTATCGACGTCTTTTTGGAGGCCGCCCTGAATACAGATTTCCAATGCGCCGGCTAATCGGGCTTTCAATGCTTTTTGACCGACTTCTTCGGGTGTCATAAAATAAGCGTCCGGACTTGTCGCGGATGTTCGAAAAGCGCAAAAGCCGCAATTTAAAGAACACACGTTCGTGAAATTGATATTGGCATTGATGATATAGGTGACAGTGTCGCCACTGATGTCCTTTCGGAGTTCATTGGCCGCTTTGAGCGTATCGAAGAACAAATCATCGTTTTCAAACAATTCAATGCAGTCTTGGCGGGACAAGTCTTTGTCTTTTAATTTTTGTATATCCATAAAGACACCAATTCGCCTTTAAAAATCAAGAGTATTTATACCTAATCGCTTACAACAGACTTTTTATGAATTTTTTATGATGAATTGGGCGGAATCAAAAGAAAAAATGTAAAATTAAACGGAATTGTCAGAAAAAAAGGAAAAAAAAAGAAACGTTACGGAAGATTTATAAGTACGATTTTTGAACTTATTACATTTATTCTATTATATTAACAACAGAATGGCCGATCCCATGGATAAAAGCGTTATTTTGGATCCGATTCACGGATATATTGAATTCGATAAAATGAAGCGGTCGCTTTTTGACACGCCGCAGATGCAGCGCCTTCGCCGCATCAAACAGCTCGGCTTTTCGAATTTAGTTTACCCCGGCGCCAATCACACACGTTTTGAACACAGTATGGGCGCAATGCATTTGGCCTCTCTGTTTTTAAAAATTCAAAAGGAAAACTCTCATTCCATCTCTTTCGTAACGGATTATGACGGTTTGGACGAAATTGTTGTTGCGGCGCTTCTTCATGACATCGGTCACGGTCCGTTTTCACATGCGACCGAAAAACTGATCGAACATTATACTCGGAGAAGCCATGACAATGTCCGCCACATTTTATTTGAAACAGAAGTCGGCGATATTCTCCACGAATACGGCTTTTCGCCGTCAAGGATTGCAAGGCACATCGCCGGAAAAACGCCCGTCAGTCAAATTCTCAGCAGTGAAATTGATATTGATAAGATGGATTATTTGGCGCGCGATATGCATTACACCGGCGTGACATCCGGAAGCGTTGATTATATGCGTCTTTTGAACCATTTGGAATATTTTGAAAACAAACTCGTTTTGGACGCCGGCGCGATTCGCGCGGCAGAAGGTCTTTTGGTCTCCAGGACTTGGATGAACGTTTCCGTTTATTACCATCACGTTTCCCGAATTTCGGAATCTATGTGTTCCCGCGCCTGTGCCCGCCTTTTGGAAAACAATATGATCCGTCCTCAAGAGTTCGCACAGATGGATGATATCGCCTTAATGTCCGCAATGCGCGAAGACGAAGGATTTGCCGGTGAAATTGCGAGGCGTTTGGATGAGCGGAATTTGTACAAGCGCGCCCTTTACGAAGGCTTAAGCGTTCTCGGAAGCAGTGTTTTTGAGTACCGTTCAAACATCGGCCGCCTTGAAAAAGAAATTGCGGAGGCCTCCCACGTTGACCCCGAATGCGTGATTATTGACATCCCGTCCAAGCCGGAAATGTCCGAAATGAAAGCGCTTATTATGGACGGCGGCATGAAAAAATTAACGGACGCGTCTCTTTTTGTCCGCGATTTGGAACATGTTCAAATCAGTAACTGGAAGATGGGCGTTTTTGCCCCCAAAGAACATTTGGAAGCAGTTTCAAAAGCGGCGGCAGACTTTTTTGATATTGAAACAAAACCAAAAACAAAACAGTTTACGCTTTCGGATGTCTTTGAATAATGCCCGTCTCATTGATTGAAGAAACGGGGTGCTGAAGGCACCCTTAAGCGTTGTCTTTCAAGTATATGCGTTAAGCATATGTCTTTCAAGCGTATGCCTTTCAAGCGTATGTGTTTCAAGTGTATGCCTTTCAAACGGCACCCTTCAAACGCATACGGCCCTGAATTTTATTTTCTTCACTTGAATGACTTTAATCCGTCTAAATCCAGCGTTGCGAAATAATCATCAACGGTTTCCGCCCGCCTGATTTTTAAAACGCTGCCGTTGTCTCTCAAAAGAAGTTCGGCGGAACGCAGTTTGCCGTTGTAGTTGAATCCCATCGCGTAGCCGTGGGCGCCGGTGTCGTGAATAACCAGCAAATCACCGCGTTCGATTTTCGGAAGTAACCGGTCGATGGCAAATTTGTCGTTGTTTTCACAAAGTGAGCCGGCCACATCGTATTTGTGATCAGAAGGCATCTTTTCTTTGCCGAGAACGGTGATATGGTGATAAGCGCCGTACATACCCGGGCGCATGAGGTTAGCCATGCAGGCGTCGGTGCCGGCATAATCTTTGTAAATGTGTTTCAAATGGCGGACTTTCGTCACAAGATAGCCGTAAGGGCCCGTGATGACGCGGCCGCATTCAAAATATACATTCGGTAGGTGTAAGCCCGCTTTGACAATCGTGTCTTCATATGCCTTTTTCACGCCGGCGGCCACGGCGTCAAAGGAAACGCGTTCCTGTTCCGGGCGGTAAGGAATGCCGATGCCGCCGCCGAGATTGATGAACTCGAAATCGATACCGACTTTTTGAGAAATTTCAACGGCCGCCTCAAAGAGAATCCGCGCGGTCTCAACGAAATAATCGACATTGAGCTCATTGGAAGCAACCATCGTATGAAGACCGAAACGCTTCACTCCTTTCTTCTTGAGAATTTCATAACCTTCAAAAAGCTGCTCACGCGTAAAACCGTATTTGGATTCCTCCGGTTTTCCGATGATTTCGTTGCCGCCTTTTAAAGGCCCGGGATTATAGCGGAAGCAAACAATATCGGGAAGGCCGGTCGCTTTTTCCAAAACGTCAATGTGAGAAATGTCATCCAAATTGATAATGGCGCCGAGTTCTCTGGCTTTGACGAATTCTTTTGCCGGCGTATCGTTGGAGCTGAACATGATATTTTCACCGGTGATGCCGGCTTTTTCGGCCAAAAGAAGCTCCGGAAGAGAACTGCAGTCGGCGCCGAATCCGTGTTCTTTTAAAATTTTTAAGATGTAGGGATTAGGCAGGGCCTTGACCGCGAAAAATTCTTTAAAACCGGTGACGATCGAAAAAGCGCGCTTCATGTCTTCGGCATTGTCGCAGATGGCCTTTTCATCATAGATATGAAACGGCGTGGGATGTGTCTTGACAATCTCTTCAATTTGTGTTTTGGTAAAGGGAAGTTCTTTTGAAACCATAATTAAGCCTCTTTTACATCAGATGAATTCGGATATGTTTAATGTATCGCCCTCTTTTTGAATTTTACCTCATGAGCAAGAATTGTTTTTTTCTCTAAACCAAGGAATAGCCAAAACCAAGGAATAGCCAAAACCAAGGAATAGCCAAGGAATAGCCAAGGAATAACCAAGGAATAGCGCCTCAAGGAAGAACGTTTTGTCACCGCGGGCGGCGAATGCTTATCCCGTCCAATCAGAGGACATTTTTTCCGTCCCTTGGCTTGAAAACAGATAAAGCTATCATAACCGCCATAAGCGTTATTTGCAAAAATATAAAGAGAAGCACAAGCTGTCCGTCGGCAAACCCGCCTTCAAATCCTGCGGTTCCCACTTTTTCTATGACGGCGTGTATTTGCCGGATACTGCCCAAACCTGTCAACAGAGCAATAAAAACCGTTAATATCCACTTGTATAATACCCATTTGTGCTTAACAAATCCCCAATTGGTAAAAAAACCGTAAATGAAACCTTGTATTATGGTTAAAAAAGCAAAAGGCATAATTTTTTGATACAAGGCCGGAACCAACGGAATAATCGTTAAAAATTCTTCTTCCGTCAGTTGAAAGAAACAAATATACGCTAAAATTCCTATGCAAACAACCCCGCCAAACCATATGCCGGCAGTTAAGATATGGAAGAGACGCAACCATTTCATTCCCTTTTGTTTTAGCTTTGCCATTATTTTTCCCTCCTCAACAGAAAACCGCACAGAGTCAGCTCTTTACATTTATGTATCCTTTATTACATACCTTTTGATTAAATAAAGTAAAACGGCCGGCCGAATTAAAGAGGCGGAGCCGCCGTTTTCAGTCAATAAATCCTCTTTCCTTCGCCGATTCCCTATTAAAGAAGCGGCACATTCCTGTTTTGGATGGCAGGAAGCCGAATTTATTATAAAATTCTTCTTTTCCCGGCGTCGCGTACAAAAGAACATTTTTGTCTCCTTCGCCTTCGAGAAGGAGATTCATAATCATCTTGCCGATCCCTTTTCCTTGGGAGTGGGAATCCACCGCGACGTCATAAATGACGCTCTGATAAGCGAAATCGGACAGCAGCCTGCCGCAGCCGATGAGAATGTCGCCGTGGAATACAAAAACAACTTTCGAACTGTTTTCAAAAGCCTTCTGATGCAGTTTTGCCGGATACGTTGCCATATCCGTCCGCTGAAGCAGACTTTTGACTTCCCTCCAGTCAATGCCGTCCGTATTTCTTTGTATTGTCAATTCCATGAACATAACCTCTTAAACACATAAAAGTACTGATGGTTTATAAAATTTTTAATACGGCAAAAGACGATTTTTAAAAAATGAAAGGGATGGCGGGAATGACCGGCAAAGCCCCGCCGCCTGTATTTAGTAACTTTTGTATTTCGTATATGGTGAATTCATTGATTTCTATGATATTCTCTGACAATTAATCAACTTGGGTCGTCAGGAAGATAGGCAGAGTCATCTGTTCTATCTGGTCTTGGAGCTCCTCTATTTCATCCATGTGGCGGTCTTCATCTTTTAAAATTTCCATCAGCATATCCCGCGTGGCATAATCCCGCAGTTCTCCGGCGAGGACGATTGCATCGTTATACGCTTTGATGGCGCCCATTTCCGCCGCGCGGTCATTTTCCACCTGCACCGGAATTTCATTGCCGATCTGAATTTTATTCAGGTTGGATACAATGGGAATACCTTCCAGGAAAAGAATGCGGCCGATCAGCTTTTCGGCATGTTTCATCTCGTCAATCGCTCTTTTTTCAGCTTTGCTGTGCAGTTTTCCGTAACCCCAGTCCTCACACATTTCCCCGTGAACAATGTACTGATTAATGGCGGTCAACTCATCCGCAAGCAGCGAATTTAATGTATCAATAAGTCTGGCATCTCCTTTCATTGCAATATTCCTTTTTGATTTTTTGATAATTTTTTGATATACTCAAAATAAACTTCAATCGCGGAATATCCGCTCTTGAAGTCATTTACCTTTGGAAATCCGTGCATTGCGTACAACCGCGTTGATTATCTGAGCAGTCAATCCTTTGCACATCATTTTTCTCTATGTCATCTAACTATTTTATTTTTATTGAAAATGGTATGAAATTAAAATGATACGTTAATTATATTTTTTCATCAATATTGTGGCGTATAAACACAGTGTTAAACCGAGGAAGTCTGTCGGAGCGTTTTTTATCAATCGAAAGCGGCGGAAGAAAAAAAGTAAGGGATGGGGCTGCTGAGATTTGAACTCAGGTCGCAAGACCCCCAGCCTTGCAGGATGGACCAAGCTACCCTACAGCCCCGTTTTGAGATAAACCTAAAAAAGCAAGTCTAAAACCTTTTTTTATTATATAAAGGTTTTTCATTTAGGCGATTCGAAAGTTGCGGCCTGTCGCTTCGTTCCGGTTACATTTTTCTTTCTGATTCGGAATCCGTTTGCGTTTGCGGCGCCTTCGGCATCCCGTCTTTTTTTAAATACCGGAGTGAAGCGGCGGCCTCAGCTTTTTGAACACTTTCACACCGCTCACTTTATGTATTTATAAATACGCCGCGTTTTAGGGTATACAACGCATTCATGAGGTGAATCGGTTCATGACAACCGGTTCATATCATACTTCCCGTAATCATACTTCCCATAATCATACTTCCCATAATCATACTTCCCATAATCATATTTACAACAATCATACATATAAATAAAACAAGTAATCATAATTCATATTCATCTGTAGGAGAAATAAAAATGACTGAAATCTCTTTGGAAGACCTCCCCGGCGTCGGACCGGCAACGGCCGAAAAATTAAAAGAAGCGGGCTTTAATTCGGTTGAAGCCATTGCTGTCGCATCCCCCGCCGAGCTCGGCGCGACGGCCGAAATCGGAGAAGCCACGGCGGCAAAAATCATCAATGCTGCCAGGCAGGCCGCCGATATCGGCGGTTTTGAAACCGGAGACATGGTCTTTGAAAGACGGCTAAACATCGGCAAAATCAAAACCGGATGCGCTGAATTTGACGAGATGATGGGCGGCGGCATTGAAAGTCAGTCCATTACGGAAATTTACGGCGAATTCGGTTCCGGAAAAACTCAAGTCGCTCACCAGCTGACCGTCAACGTTCAGCTTCCCGAAGAAAACGGCGGCTTAAACGGTTCCGTCATCATTATTGATACCGAAAATACTTTCCGCCCCGACAGAGTCAAACAAATGGTTGAAGGAAAAGCCAATGAACTCGGCATTGAACTGGACGCCGACGAATTCTTAAGAAACATTCATGTCGCCCGCGCTTTTAATTCCAACCACCAGATCCTCCTTGTGGATTCTGCCATGGATCTTGCTAATGAATTAAAAAATTCCGACAAACCTGTCCGCCTTTTGATTGTTGACTCTCTCACCGCGCATTTCAGAGCTGAGTATATCGGCCGCGGCACGCTGGCGGACCGCCAGCAAAAATTAAACAAACACTTGCACGGCCTTCAGCGTTTTGCCAACTTAAACAACGCCTCCGTCTTGGTGACCAACCAAGTGATGGCCAAGCCCGACACCTTCTTCGGCGACCCGACCCGGCCCATCGGCGGCCACATTCTCGGCCACACGGCCACATTCAGACTTTACATCCGAAAATCCAAGGGCGATAAAAGAATCGTCAAACTGGTGGATTCGCCGAATCTGCCGGAAGGCGAGGCCGTTTTGGCCGTCACGAGAGACGGCATCACGGACGCGTAAGGACACGTAAGGACGCGTAAGGACGCATAATTTTGAGAACGCCTGCCAACACATTTTTATGAGAGCGGTTTAAAGACCGCTCTCAAATCACCTTTCCCGCACTTATCTTCGGCCTTTTTGTCTTGGCCTTTTTGTCTTCTGCTTTTTTGTCTTCTGCTTTTTTTGTATCCGACCGCTTTACAGACACACGGTTTATATATTCCGAAACATAATTTATGACCGTTATGTCTCCCGAAGAACTTGCTCTTTATCCGTTTTTAACCAAAGCTTCCGAGTATGTCAGCGAGCTGGACTTTTCTCTTGACGCTTTGATGACCGGCCTCGGGTTTAAAGAAGCGAGGAGACGCGGAAACGAACGCGTTTTGGAAGCCTTTTCGGGGGAAATAACAAAACCGGTATTCGGAAACGAAAAAGATACGCTTTCAGAGCTTTTATCCTATCCTTTCGCGCGCATTTTGGTCTCATGTTTAAATGAGCCGGCCTTTACGCGGCGCTATGCCCTTGCCGAAGCCACGGCCGCGCACTCTCTTCTCAGAAAAACAATGGACAAAGATATCGGTTTTGTTTTGGATTTCGGAAAAGATTTCGGCATCATCGCTTTCGAACAGAGTGACCATATCAGAATTTACTTTTCGGATTACATCCGCTATTCTCTTTCGATGAAAGACCTTTCATGGAAACTGATCAACCGCCATATTGAGAAAGGGTATGTCATCATCCGGCGGGAGGAATTTGTCCGCCTGCTTCAGGAAGCTATCCGCAAAAGAATAGAAAGTTCTTTGCCGGTTCAGGAAATCCCCAAAGAAATCCGCGCGGCGTGCGAATCGCAAGTTGCCGAGCTGAAAACAAGATATGAGGAGCAGCGGCAGAATTTGGGTGACGCCGATCTCGGGGAAGTGGATTTCACGATGTTTCCGCCGTGTATCAATAAAGCGCTTTCCAATGTCAG
>WRDC01000018.1 GCA_009783635.1 Methanimicrococcus sp.
GAAAAACGGAAAAACAAATTTTAAAAATTCAAAAATACGAAAATGAGATATACTAAAATTGCGTAATTCGTAATTCTGAATCAACTTTTCAGTTTAACTATTGAATAGGATAGCAGGGGAAACGACGGTGAAAAAAATTCTTCTCATCGAAGATAATGTTATGAATTGCGAGCTTATCAAAGACATTTTGGTGCTTTGCAATTATCAGATTACTTCAACAGGGGACGGAGCAGATGCCCTTGTGATCTTGGAGAACGAATCTTTTGATTTGATATTGACAGACATCCATCTGCCGAAAATGGACGGCGTTGAGTTTATTCATAAATTCAAAGAATCCAAAGGCATCGCGAAAGTTGTCGCAATGACGTCCGACCTGACCACCAAAAGCGGCGAAACGTTTGAAGAAGTCGGATTCCACGGCTACATTCAAAAGCCGTTTAAGGTTTCCGAATTCCGCCAATATATCAAAACCATGCTTGGCGAGTCCTGAAAATATGCGTTTGCCGGAAAAATTGGAATTTGTTCAGTCTGTTCAAAATCCGACATCCGAAGACATCTCTTTTTTTATTTCCATTTTGGCCGACCCGAATGAAAATGAATTCCTTCAGACAGCCGTACTTTTGGCCCTCAAACGCTGCGGCGACGATGCCGTTCAGCCTTTGATATCACTCTTCTTTTCGGAAAAATCTCCGGACCCTGCTTCTCTTGCCTCCTCTTCTCTTGGCCCTGCTTCTCTTGGCCCTGCTTCTCTTGGCCCTGCTTCTCTTGGCCCGGCTTCTCTTGGCCCTGCTTCTCTTGGCTCTGCTTCTCTTGGCTCTGCTTCTCTTGGCTCTGCTTCTCTTGGCTCTGCTTCTCTTGGCCCTGCTTCTCTTGACCCTGCTTTCAAAGTCCGGATTTCTTATGCCCTTTCCCAAATCCCGAAAACGCCGTCCTCCGTTTTCACCGAATTTTTGTCCGACAGCCACCCGCGCGTCCGCCAAAACGGAGTGATCGGACTGTCTCTTCAAAATGAAGGGGAATTTGATTTGCTTTTGTTTTCGGTTTTACAAACGGACCCCGATCCCAAAACCGCTTATGAAGCGGCGGAAGCGCTTGAATCCGGCGGCGACCGAACGCTTCCGTTTTTCAAAACTGTCATTTTGCAGGATTTAAAGCAAAATCCTTATATCAATTCAGAAAAGAAGTCAGAAGCGGTTAATAAAATACAGCGCGAGCACACCGTTTCCAACGTTTTCAACGTTATCAACGTTTCCGGAAAAACGGAGGAGACCCTCCCCGCTTTTTCAGGGCGTCCGGCGGATGACCACGTTCTTTGGAAAATTCTTGAAATTCTCGGAAACACGCAAAACCCGGAATTACTTCCGTATATTGAACCGTATCTCTTTCACGAGAATCCCCGGATTAAAAATTTAGCCGAAACGATGATTCAAAACTTTGAAAAATGAAACCGAGCGATCCCTTTGGAATTCATCAGCCTTTCTTTTATTCTGTTACTCATTGCCGGCGGCGCCGTTGCCGGTTTATTTGTCGGTCTTCTCGGAATCGGCGGTTCCGTTTTATTGGTCCCGCTTCAATTTTATCTTTTAACAGAGCTCGGCTACCCGCCGGATATCGCCATCAAAACCGCCATCGCAACGGCGCTTTTTTTCACGCTGCCGACATCCTTGAACAGCGCTTACAGCCATTCTAAAAGAAACAACGTTCTTTGGAAGAAAGCTTTGTTCATGGGCATTTTCGGCTTTCTGTTTTCCTTCATCGGCGCTTCCATTGCCTCTTATTTGAACGCCGCCTATCTTTCCGTCATATTCGGCGTTGTCGTTCTCGGCGCGTCTTTAAAATTCACTTCCGGCAAAGGCGCCAATGAAGACCCTCAAAAAGCGGCCGGCCACCCCCTGCTTTACGCGCTCTGCGGCTCGGTGATGGGACTGATTGCCGGCCTGACGGGAATCGGCGGCGGCTTAATTTTGGTTCCGCTTCTCGTTTTCTGGCTGAACGTGCCGTTTAGGCAGGCGATCGGAACGTCTTCCGCAACGATCATTCTCACGGCATCCGGAGGCGCTGTCAGCTATGTCATCAACGGTATCGGTGTCATCGGGCTGCCGCCGTATTCCGTCGGCTATATTAATCTCATTATCTGGATTTCTTTGGTCATTCCCGGCATTTTGTTTGCCGGATTCAGCGCCCGAAACGCGTACCGCGTCAACCAAAAATATGTTCGGATTTTGTTCTCGGCAATAACGTTTCTGGTCGGTATCGGCATGATACTGAAAGGACTCGGTTTCTAAAAATCACGGCTTCCGCTTCGCTTTGGTCAAATGTTTTCAACCCGACTCGGAGGCTGCGCGCGTTCGCGGGGACGCAAGGGCGTGAAAGAGACCCATAAACGCTTAATCGTTTCCATAAAAAAAGAGAGAGGAAGGAGCATTTTTCATTTTGCTTCTTCAACATATTTTCGGCCGATTTTCACATACTTTTCGGCCTCTTCCTTTGATTTCGCTTCGGCAGCGATACGAATGATCGGTTCCGTTCCGGACGGGCGGATCAGCAACCAGCCGTTTTTAAAATGGAGCTTCAAGCCGTCAATGGTTTCCGCGGATTGATAGCCGATTTCTTTTTTGTCACGGACCATTTTTTCTGAAATTTCCGCCATAGCTTTTCCGGCATCCGAATTCTGCAGTTTGATTTTGGTTTTTTCATTGCAGTAATCCGGAACAGTCTTTTTAAGTTCGGAGGCTTTCATACCGGATTTTGCCAAAAACTCCAAAACAACTGCCGCCGCCATTGCACCATCGCGGCAAGTCTGATGCCGCGCAAAAATCATGCCGCCGTTTCCTTCGCCGCCGTAAACGGCGTTCACTTCCGCCATTTTGCGGCCGACGTCGACGGAACCAACGGGGGTGTAATAAATCTGAACTTGCGCATCTTCGGCAATGTCGGTAAAACGCCGTGAGGTCGCAACGGTTGTCACAACCGGTCCTTTTTCTTTTTGAAGGACATATTTTTCGATTGCCGCCAGCATCACTTCTTCATCAATAAAATCACCGTTTTCATCCATGAAGACGGCGCGGTCGGCATCTCCGTCATGGGCGATTCCTAAATCCGCGTTTGAATGACGGATCACTGCCGACATTTCCGTTAACGCTTCCGGCAGCGGCTCGGGGTTTCGCCAGGGGAATTTTCCGTCGGGTTGGGCGCCGATCGATAAAACCCGGCATCCGAGACGGCTCATCAGGTCGGGCAACGTGAGTGACCCGGCGCCGTTTCCGGTGTCGGTGACAACTTTAAACAATCTTTTTTCAATTGCTTTTCGGTCCGTTGCTTCCAATATGCCCGCGATGTACTCTTCATTGCAATTTTCATCACGGAGCAAACAGCCGGTTTCCGACCAGTCGGCGGTGTAAAACTTTTTTGAAAAATAGATGGCTTCGATGGCTTTTTCATCATCTTTTGAAAACTCAATCCCGTCTCCGGCAATCATTTTGATGCCGTTGTATTCTCGGGGATTGTGAGAAGCCGTAATAACAATTCCGGCGTCCGCGTCCGGATGTTGCTTTATATAATACTGAAGGGCGGGCGTCGGCACAATACCGATGTCTGTGACGGCTGCGCCGCAGGAAAGCAGGCCGGAAACGGCGGCGTTTTGAAGCATTTGTCCGGAAATCCGCGTATCCGAACCGATGATGATTTTCGGGGCCGCTCCTTTTCTTTCCCGGAGAAGTGTGCCTAGACTGCGGGCCAGATCAAGCGCAATCTCGGGTGTCAGTTCTTTATTGGCAATGCCGCGAACCCCGTTTGTACCAAAAAGCGCCATGATTTGCCTCCTTCTGCCTTTTCATCCGAAATAATTCAAATCTTCATCTGTTGCATAGCGGTCGCCGTATTCTTCAAATTCTTCGCCGTTGACCGAATCTTTGATTTTTTCGACAATTTGTTCCATGTCTTTGATTTTTTCATCCAAAGATGCGAAATCCACTCCGATTTCTAAAATGCCGCATAATTTTTCAAGCAGCACTTTGGAACTTTGCGGGTCGGCAATGTATCCCGTCGTTGTTCCCATCAAGCAGGCCGCGTCAATGCCGCGGAATTTCGCGAATGCTAAAATGAGACCGGACGCGCCGACAATGCCGCCCGGCGGCTCTGACGGGTTAAATTTGATTCCCTTTTCTTTCAGAGACTCTATTATCTCTATATTGTTGACGGCGCCGATCACATAATTTTCGGCGTTGACCACGCCTGTCGGATAGCCGCCGAGCGTAAAGATGCGCTTCACTTTGAATTGGGAGGCAAATCCGATATAAGTTTCACATAAACTGTAATGGCCCGCGGGGTCAGTGCTTTGGGAATCGCCGGCTAAAATCAAAATGTCCGTTTTCTCTGTTCTCGCCAAATAAACACGGTTTCCGACGAGTGTCACCGTGCTGTCCTCTCCGACGATGACCTGCGGCGGGAAATGTTCGGAATAGATTTCAATGATTTTTTGAGCGCCCAGCGCTTCTACCAGATGATCGGCAACGAATTTGCCGACATGGCCGACGCCGGGCAAGCCGACAATCATCACAGGGTCTTTTAAATCCTCGGCAGCCGGGTCAATGTGGTAAATTATTTCATTCATTCGGGAAGACCTCCGCAAGCGGAAACGTTTAACGGGATGCGCTATCCGGATTTAACTGTTCACGCATTTCAATAATAATCTTTAAAAACAGTCCTTATATGCCGTCTCTCTTTTTTATTTCTTTTGGGTGGAGAGAGAGGCCCGATAGATTCTGCGGTATTTGCCGTATCTGTCTTCGGGGGAATAGGATGCCGGCCTCGGGCTTTTACAGAGACCGCCGCAGCCGGGGCACGTTTCAAGCAGCGTGTATCGGCCACAGTCTTTGCATTTTTTAATGCGCTTTCCCAACAGAATCACATCCGTTTTCCCGACAGAATCATATCCGCTTTCTTATGCTTTTTTCTTATGTTTTTTCTTATGCTTTTGCTTCGATGTGGCGGTTGAAGATGCCTCCCCCGCCGTTATCCGTAATCGATTTAATGGACGCGGCTGACGCTTTCTTTAAAACAGCTTCCGCTTTTTTGTATTCCGGCGCAACGACTTTGATTCTGTAACGCGGAGAACCGACATAGGTCACTTCAACGCGCACGTCTTTTTCATCAACGGCGGTCACCGCCGCTTTCAAAGCTTCGCGAATCTGTTCAATACCGTCGGGTGCGTTCGTTGTCAGGTCAATGTAGCCGGCGATTTCAACAAATGCGTCTTTAATGTTTTCGCGGGCGACATTGATAATCGCTTCCGTCATTTTCGGGTTGACGGACATATTTTCAAAAGCCGTTTTTCCGGCGATTGCGGCTTCTTCAAAAGCGGAATAGGCGCTTCCGAATTCGGCGGTGAATTCGTGGTACAATGATTCAATATCCGCTTCGGTAAAGCCGACTGTTTCTGCGGCGATCTGAAGCCACTTCTCGGCTTTCTGCTCATTTTTCCAAAGCTGAATTTTTGTTCTCTTTTGATGCTCGTTGACATCTTTCAATGACAAATCAATGTGACCGCGGGTTTTGTCAATATTTAAGACCTTACAGACGGCTTTTTGGCCTTCGCGGATGTAATCGCGGACATATTTGACCCATCCGGCTTTGATTTCGGAAATGTGGATAAATCCTTCTTTATTTTTATATTCTTCAAGTTCGACATAAGCGCCGAAGTCCGTCACATTTGTGACATTACAAACAACATAATCGCCGATTTCCGGCCAGTCATTACTTTTCATTTTCGCCCCTCTTTCTTTTGATTCCTTTTCCGGTTTCAGGCATTTCGGCTGATTCATTTCCCGATTCGAAATGCGATGATTTGATTTGATTGAAAAACACAAAACACTAAGACATTGATAGAATATAAAAGGTTCCCGCTTTAAAATGTTCCTGTTTTAAAGTTCCCGTTTAAGTTCCCGTTTAAGTTCCTGTTTTAAAGTTCCTGTTTTAAAGTTCCTGTTTTAAAGTTCCTGTTTTAAAGTTTCCATTTAAAAGATTCTCGTTTTAAAAGATTCTCGTTTTAAAAGGTTCCGTTTTAAAAGGTTCCGTTTTAAAAAAGCTTCTGTTATTTATTTTGACCCGTTTCCCCTATCCAAACCGATGTTTCCGTTTAAATTGTGACCGAATCGAAGCGAAGGCCGTAATTTTTGAAGCAACCTTTTTATTTATATATCGCTTTTTCAGAAGCAGATACTATGAGTTTCCGTGATTTTATTGACGAATTGAGAAAAAACGGCCGCCTCACCGAAGTTGAAAACCCCGTTTCCAAGAACTATGAGGCGCCGGTTATGGCGCACGAAACGAAAGGACCGATTTTCTTCCGAAACGTTGACGGTTCCAAAGCCGTTATGAATCTGCTCGGCACAAGGGAAGAGCTCGGTGCCATGCTCGGCGTTCCGAAAGAAGAAATTATCAAACGGTTGGCCGACATTGCGCCCGACGGCAAAGTTGTCGTTGTCAAAGATTCGCCGACAAAAGAAGTCGTCATTAAAGAGAAAGATGTGGATTTGTTCAAACTCCCCATCATGAAGCACTTTGAAAAAGACGGCGGCGAAGGATACATTACGGCCGGCATTATCGTTTCGGAATTCGGCGGCGAAAAGAACGCGTCCATCCACAGGCTGATGGTTATTGATAAAAATACGCTTGCTGCCCGCTTAGTGCCGCCGCGTCATACTTATGTGCTTCACAAAAAAGCCGGCGAAGCCGGAAAAAAACTTCCGGTCGCAATCGTTATCGGTGCCGACCCCCTCATCACATATGCCAGCACCACCCGCGTTCCGCTGTCCAAAGAATTTGAATACGCGGCGGCTCTTCGCGGCGCGCCCGTCGAGCTTTTCGAATGTGAGAACGGCGTCAAAGTCCCGCACGCGGAATATGTTCTGGAGGGCTACATCGATCCGAAGGAACGCGCGGCCGAAGGACCGTTTGTGGACATCACCGGCACATATGACCACGTCCGCCCCGAACCCGTTATTAAAATTACGAAAATCTACCACAGAAAAGACCCGATTTACCACGGCATCCTGCCCGCCGGCGCCGAACATTTGCTGATGATGGGCGTTCCGTACGAGCCGAAAATTTACAAAGCGGTCAGCGAAGTGACGACCGTTTCCAATGTGGTTCTCACCGAAGGCGGCTGCTGTTATCTGCACGCTGTCGTTCAAATCAAAAAACAAACGGAGGGCGATGCCAAAAACGCAATCATGGCCGCGTTTGCCGCTCACACCAGTTTGAAACACGTCGTTGTCGTGGACGATGACATTGACATTTTTAATCCGGATGATGTTGAATTCGCGATTGCGACGCGCGTGAAAGGCGACTCGGACATTATGATTGTCGCTAACGTCCGCGGCAGTTCCTTAGACCCGCGCGGCGCCCCCGACGGAACGACAACAAAAGTCGGCGTGGACGCGACAAAAGTGCTGGCCAATAAAGAAGACTTCGAGCGCGCGAAGTTTCCCGCCCTGAAAAAATAAATTGTCGGGTGAGGCGGCACAATGTATCTGACAAAAGAAGAAGAAAGGACCCTTCGCGGAGAGGACGGCGAAACGCTCCGCAAAATGATTGAAATTTTGGTTGCGCTCGGCGATATTTACGGCGCGGATGCGCTCCTTCCCATCAAAAGCGCTCAAGTGTCCGGCGTGTCATACAAAACCATCGGAGATGCCGGCATCGAATGGATTTCCGATTTGAAAGGCACGGTTAAAGTGCCGTCTGTTTTGAATCCGGCCGGAATGGATATGAATAATTGGGAACGCCTCGGCATTGACCCGAAATTCGCGGCCAAACAGATTGAAATCATTCAAGCGTTCGGCAGTCTCGGCATCGATTCGAAATGCACCTGTACGCCGTATTATCTCAGCGGTTTTGACGTTCAGTACAAAGACCATTTGTCTTGGGGCGAATCATCCGCCATTTCCTTTTCAAATTCCGTTCTCGGCGCGCGCACCAACCGTGAAGGCGGCCCGTCCGCGCTGGCGGCGGCGCTTATCGGTAAAACGCCCGATTACGGCTATCATAAATCTGAAAACCGAAAACCGAATTACGAAATTATTGCGGATTTTGAAACGTCCGGTTCCGATTACGGCGCGCTCGGCTATGTTGCCGGTAAAGCGGTCGGCAGCAAAATTCCTCTTTTCAAACTCAAATCCGTGCCGACGAAAGATGAAATGAAAATGCTCGGCGCGGCCATGGCCGCATCGGGCGCGGTTGCTCTTTACCATATTGCCGGTGTTACGCCCGAAGTGACGGACAAAGAATTCAGTTACGAAAAGCCGTCGGAAAGCATTGTGATTGAACGAAAAGATATTGACGCGGTTTATGAATCCGCCAACGATTCCGGAACGGCGAATGATATCGTCACCATCGGCTGCCCGCATTGCTCAAAAGAAGAGCTGGAGCGGCTTTCGTCTCTTTTAGAAGGCAAAACCGTTGTGAAAGAATTTTGGATATTCACTTCCCGGGAAGTGGCCGAGCAAAACAAAAAGACCATTGACCGCATTGAAAATAGCGGCGCGAAAGTCGTTTGCGACACCTGTATGGTCGTGTCGCCCGCGGCGAATTCGTACAAATGTATGATGGTCAACTCCGGAAAAGCTTATGCCTACGTTCCGAGTATGTGCGGCCTGAAAGCAACCTACGGGACAATGGAAAAGTGTGTTAAAGACGCAACGGGGGACATTTGAATGACGCAAATCATTAAAGGCCGGACAATTGCCCGCGGCACAGCGGCCGGTAAAGTGCTGATGACCAAAGACCCGATTTCATTCTTGGGCAACGTCGAGCCGGAAACGGGAAAAATTGTTGATCCGGCGCATGAACTGTTCGGCCGGTCAATTCAAGGAACCGTATTGGTCTTTCCGCAGGGCAAAGGCTCAACCGTCGGTTCTTATGTCATTTACCGGCTTAAAAAAAACGGGACCGCGCCGGCCGCAATTATTAATTTGGAATGCGAACCGATTGTCGCCGTCGGCGCCATCATTTCCGAAATTCCGCTGATCGATAAACTGGAGACGGATCCGTATGCCGTTTTAAAAGACGGAGATGAAGTCATCGTCAACAGCGCCGAAGGATACATTGAAATTTTGTAAAACGGACGGTTTATTGAAAATGAAATCGGGAGACGAGAATACAAAAAACGCGCCGGAAAAATTTTCAAAAACCGGCCTCCCGATCCATTTCCGCTATTTCAGAAAAAACACTTACAGTTATGCTGCGCTCGTTCCTGTTCTTCCCAACGCCGCGTTTTCAAAAAAACCGGAAAACGGTATCATGCTTTACAGTTTTTTTACGAACCAAAAGGATGACGTTTTTGAAGAAGTCGATGACGCCCGCGCCGAATTGACAAACTCTTTTTTCATTGCCGGCGGACCGCATCCGTCGGGAGCGCCGGCGGAAACGCTGGAACATTTTGATGCCGTTGTCATCGGCGAAGGCGAAGAAACGCTTCCCAAACTGGTCTTTCGGATTTCGGAGAACGAAAAAAACGGCGTTGACCGGAAAACGGGCTTTGAAGAAATCGCCGGCATCGCCTTCAAAAACAATTCCGGTGACACTTTTATAACGCCTGCCGGCCCGGCGGTCGAATTGGATAAATTTCCGTGCTTTTCACCGGACAGCCTTTGGCGCCCGCTTGAAATATCCCGCGGCTGTCCGCACCGGTGCAAATTTTGTCAAACGCCGCAGTTGTTCGGTCACAAAATGCGCCACCGGAGCGTTTCTGAAATCGTGAAGTATGCGGCTTATTACGATGATTTGCGTTTCATCTCTTCCAACGCGTTGGCTTACGGCGGCAACGGCGTGACGCCGAAATCCGAAAAAGTCAAAGAACTGTTGTCCGGCCTTTCGAAACTTGACGGCAAAAGAATTTATTTCGGCACATTCCCGTCGGAAGTACGCCCGGAATTTGTGACGGAAGAAATGATTGACCTCGTCGGAAAATATTGCGCCAACGATTCTCTCAGCATCGGCGCGCAATCGGGAAGCGACGCCGTTTTAACAGAAATCGGGCGCGGACATTCGGCCGCAGATGTTTTGAATGCCGCGGAAATCTGCCGCCGGGCGGATATAATACCGATTGTGGATTTTATCATCGGTTTTCCGAATGAGACATTGACGGACCAAGAACAAACGCTTGAAATGATTGATTGGATTTGCCGTCACGGCGGAGAGGTGCGCGCGCATTATTTGACACCGCTGCCGTCGACGCCTTATGAGAATATTGTTCCCGCAAAGGTTCACCCCGAAATTTCAAAGAAACTCGGAAAATTGGCGCTCGGCGGTAAACTGAAAGGAAACTGGGAAGACATGAAAAACAAATCCGCCTAAGGTGGATAAAAATTGCATAAAATATTGCATAAAAATTACGGCCGAAACGAAGCGACGGCCGCAATTTTCCGTTTATTAAACCGTTGTTTCAGAAAGGTCGGTTTTGCCAAGCATACGCTTGTACAAAATAAACCAAGGTGTGTCGGCGACGCCGATAAAGACTTTGACAATCAGTTGCCCGACAATTAAACCCGCGACGACTTCCCACGGATATCCGCCGATGAGATAAAATGCGATGATAACGAAAATGAAAGAATCCACCGCCAAACTGAACGCGTCGCTGATAAGCGAACGGGCCCAAATGTACGGATTGAGGAAAGAATCGCCTTTAAAGGCCAATTCGCGGGGTTTGAGTTTTCTTTTAAGATAGGAAAAGATGTAGGTGTCCAGCATCGAACAGACAAAGAAGGAAATCCAGCTTCCGATTGTTACGCCGACGCTGAGCGCAAGGATAGCTGTCCACGCCTCGTCAAATTCATAAAACGGAGCCGCCGGAATGGAAACGGCCATCATGATAAACATTACATAAAGGATCTGTGTCATAAGGGCAATCACTACCGCCGCAACCGCCTTTTTGCGCCCGTAAACTTCATTGATCATGTCCAAAACTTGGGCGATGAAAGGATAAAGAATCGCGCCGGCAGGCGTTGACAAAATTAAACTGTAGCTGAACAGGGTCCCAAAATCCAATGTCACAATTTTGGTCGCAATCACCTGAGAGCTGAGCAGATAAGCCACATAAAAAGCGACAAGCGCCGCAAAACCGTAAGCCGGATATTTTTTGACAATTCGGACGGACGCAATTGTCACAATTGTCATGGCAGCCATCCAAAAAACCAAAATAAGCAAAAGATCATAATTCATTGAATAAACCTCTGCCTGACCTAAAAATCCCAATCATATAAAAGTGTTTCAAAAGAAATCGGCGGACGGACAATATCCGGATTTAAGAAAAACGGTATTCTTCGGAACCGACGAGGAAAAACAGCGGTCGGATGAAAAAACAACCGGTTACAACCAATTTTAAATATTTATCAAACTATTGAAATGATACTTTGAAATGATACCAATTGAAATGATACTTTGAAATGATACCAATTGAAATGATACTTTGAAATGATACCAATTGAAATGATACAGAAAAAAAGAAACAGACGTGAATCAAAACCGGAGCGTCAAAATCAAAAAGAGCGAATCAAAACCGGTAAATCAAAAACAAAGGAAAGATTATGCAAGCCGATACAAAAGACGATACGATGAATGGACGGAAGATGACGGAAATACGGCAAGATGTCTTATCCCGCGTTCGCCCGACGGAAGATGAAAAAATAAAATTGGAAACCGTTCGGAAAGGCATCATTGACGATATCGTCCGAATCGCGCGGCAGCAGGGCCAACACGATGTTATTCCGCTCTCCGTCGGTTCAGCCGAGCGCAACACTTGGCTGCACGGCAATCATGACATCGATCTTTTTATTTCCTATCCGGAGGACACTTCTTTTAATGAGTTTCACAAAAAAAGCAAAAGGTTGCTCGCGGAAATGGCCAAAACGGGAGATTCTTGGGAAGACCGCCATTCGGCACATCCGTACATTCATATCCGAAAGGAAGGATTTGAAGTGGATTTGGTGCCCTGTTTTCGCGTGAAAAGCGGCGCTGAGATCAAATCCGCTGTTGACAGAACGCCGTTTCACTGCGCTTACATTAAGGAAAATATACGCGGATTGGAAGAGGATGTCCTGCTGCTGAAACAATTCATGAAAGGAACGGGCGTTTACGGCTCGGAAGTCAAAACGGGCGGCTTTTCGGGATATCTGACGGAGATTTTAACGATCTACTATGGCGGTTTTGAGAAGGTCCTCGAGGCGGCTTCGGAATGGAAACGCGGAACGGTTATCGATATCGCCGCGCATCAAACGGTTGAACACGAAGACCCGCTGGTTGTCGTTGACCCGACAGATCCGAAAAGAAACGTTGCCGCCGCGCTGTCGCTGACAAAATTTTCACTCTTTATTGACAGGGCCCGCGCGTTCTTGAAAAATCAAAGCGCGGAATATTTCACAAAAAAAGAATACCCGCCGCTGACCGCCGAAGAATACAGGCGGCTGGCGGAAAAACGCGGCACAAAATTGATCGGGGTCTCCTTTAAAACGCCGCCGAAAGCGGAAGATACGCTGTATCCGCAGCTTTTCCGGTTGGAGAAATCACTGGAAGAAATTCTGACGCGCAACGAATTTACCGTCATCAATGCCTTTTCATGGTCGGAAGAACATCAAAAAAGCGTCGTTTTTGTCGAGGTTTTGAACGATGAACTGCCGCCGCTGCAAAAACGCGTCGGCCCACCCGTTTGGAATATAAACAACGCGGCGGCGTTCCGCAAAAAGTACAAAGGCGACCCGAATACATTCTCGTTCGCCATTGAAAATGACCGCTATGTCGCTGAAATTTTGAGGAAATATAAATCGGCCGCGGTTCTGATTGAAGATTTGCTTTTCAAAGAAGCCGCTCTCGGCCGTCATGTTCAAGACGCTTTAAAAGAAGGATATGAAATTTTCCGAAACGAAGACATCGAAAAAATCGGAAGCGAAGCATTTTGGAAATTTATGAATGAGAAACTGACGGGTCAAATTGATCCTTGATGCGCCTGAAATGAAGTGCCGGAATAAAGCCGGAATAAAAAACAGATTACCGTTTTTCAGTTGATTAATCTTAAAAAAAGACCGAAAAGAAAAACAGGAAATAAATGTCCTGTTTTTCAATTCATTTCGTTTTTACTTAAAATCTTCAGAAAACAACGCGGACGGTGTTTCCGTTTAAGACGTCTCTTTCCGTCACGTCGACTCTCGCTTCCGTGCTGCCGTATTTAATCGTGTATCCGCCCATCGGCTTAACAGCGAAATTCGTGCTGTCGTTGGTCGGGCCGGTGGTTGAATACGGAACCCTGAAAGAGAAGTTGCCGTTTGCGTCGGCGGTCGTGCTTTGGGCGTAGTTGTAAATACGGTATTGGTTCGTCTGAATCGTCAGAGACAGATTAACAGTCGCGTTCGGCTCAGCCTTACCTGTCAAAACGGCGCCTTCCACATACTCAAAGACTTTCACATAACCGGTGTTGGACGTTGAAATATTCTGATTGTAAAATTGGTTGTAAATATCTTTGTAAAGCATTTCCTGCGAAGCCATGCTGCTGATGTACGAAGCCGGAATACTTTCATAGACAAAACGGTACTGTTCCAATCCGTTTGCGTCCAACATATGAAGGCGGAACACCATTGAATCGAAGTACCGTTCGCTGCCGATAATGGATTGATTCTGACCGTTCAGGTCGACAACAATGCGGTAGTTCTCCATATCCAATGTCCAAGCCGTCATCGCGTAGAATTTACTCATTCCCGAAGCCATTTCAATATCCGTCACAATGTAACGGGCGCCGACATAACCCTCGCGCGGGTCAATGTCGGTCAAATAGCGGGTCGCTTCTTTTTCACTCTCCGCGACGAAGAAGGGGGCAGCGCCCGGAATCATTTCATCGGTGACATTGCCGCGTCGGCCGCCGACACCGAACTGGAACGGGTTGGCGTTGACCATGCGCTTACCGATGACTTCCAGCCAGTGGCCGTAATCCCACCAAGAAAGCACACCGTAAGCAACGCCCGGATAATCAAACGGAACAATACTCGCCTGATTCTCGAAATATTCAATACCGATGCCTGCGACCTTATCAGGAATACCGTCGCCGTCAATGTCCTGAAGAGGTTCTTCATAACGGCCGTACCAGTCCAATCCGGGAACAGGCGTGTTGTCTTTCATCCAAAGGGCCGCGCCGATCCAAGCCTCGTTCGGTCCGCCGGTTCCCGAAGTATATTGAACCGTTAAACCGTAAGTCGGCACGAGAATAAAGCCGAGCGCGACAATCAAAACAACGGCGGCAATCGCAATTTTTTCATTACCGTTATCTTTCTTAGAAGCTTTTACTTTTGAAGATTGGCGGCGTGATTTGGCAACTTCCTGCTTGGACGAATAAACAGGAGCCGGCTCATCTTTCTTTTTGCGCGCGTCTTCCGACAGGAAGTTCTTCTTCAAGAGGACCCAAGCCTCTTCCGCCTTGACAACGATTGCCAGCTCTCTGAAAATCCACGCTGTCAGAATGACTGAAGGCACGATGAAATAATAACTGAATCTGTTCTGCTGGACCAAAGACCACAGTAAAACGATTGTCCACACGGCCAACAAGGTCTTTTCCATGCTGTTGTTTTTGACAGCCGAATAAGCCAGCATCGGAAGCGCGATAATCCAAATGTAGCCCATCACCGAGAAAGACTGATAAATCTTCAAGGCAGCGCCTGACGCGAATAAAATGATTAAAAAGGTACACGTTCCCCCAATCAAAATCATCTGTTTATGGCTGTCCTTGCGTAAATATTTCGTTGCCAGAAGCGGAATGGTGAAGACCAGCGCGGCAGTTATGATCGTAAAAATCAGCGGTGACACAATGCTCTGGCCGTATATGTTTGTAAAGAACGGAGAAGCTTCTCCAATCGTCAACGCGCCGCCGGTTCTTGTGAAGAAACCGACAACACCGAGGAGAGCGTTTTTGATGGTCTCGGAAATCAGACTGCCGGTAACGGAGCCGATGGCAAGAAGACCGACCAGAATTGCGGGATAGAAAATTTCATCCAGCTTCTTCTTATCCAAAACATATGAAAGAAGAGCCATGAAAGCCATCGCAATGATACCGGCGCTCAAAGCCAAGATGTGAAGCGTCTTATATTCACCAATCTGCGGCGTGATTATAACGATACACAGGTCAATCAGGAAGATAATGATACCCGTTACGGCAATGAATGCCGTTCCTTCTTTTCTTAAGTGATTAATCATCATCTGGACCGTGATGAATATACCGATAATGAAAGCGAAGAGAAGAGCGCCTTCCCAAACAAGGGTATAGGCCGCCATCGTTGCGCCGGTCAAGATCGCGTAAGGCAGAATCGGCTTAAAGCCGGAAAGTTTTCCCTTAAACAACTCTTCATAGGTGATGATTTTATCCTTGGCTTTCAGGAGCGTGGCGACCAAAAAGAAAATAGTGAGGGTGCTGAAAAGAACTTCGGCAACGTGGTGGTCACTAAAACCGATGATGCTTCGGGAGAGGAATTGTCCGGGAGCAACGGCCAGCAGGAAAGCGGAGAAGAGACCGATCGGTCTGCTGTCAAAGATTTTCTTGGCGGCAAAGTAAACGGCAATCACACACAACGCTGCGAGGAAACACGGCCAGTAGGCGAAAATTGTCATGGCGAACTGTTCGGTTTCATTTCCGGTGATAATCTGAAGGAACTTAATAACGGTCGCCGTCATTATATCGAAAAGCGGAGCAAATGCCTGACTTGTGCCGTACGGATACGTGGTGGCCGGATCAAACCACATCATGTGCGGATAATTGTGAAGGAGGTAATCGATATTACGCCAGTGGTACCAAGGGTCGTTTTCGCCGAGACGGATGAATCCGTTTTCCAAAAAAACGCCTGCTCGGGGCCTGATGCGGATATAGAAGGCCAAAAGAGCGGAAATCAGAACAGCAACGCCGTAAAACGCGCTGGTCATCAGACTGTTTTTGTCTTCAAATTTGCTTTTGTCAAACAGACTGCCAAACGGTCCTTTCTTTTCGGACGTGACCTCTTGCTTCGTTTCGGTACGGTTTTGTTTTTCCGAATCCTCTTCGGTTTCCGTGATTTCCGCCTCATTCAATTCAGCGGAGGTCACAGAATCCGATGTTACCGGCTCTTCATAATTGGAATTTCCGGTGGCTGACTCAGCAGTATCCGGTTTTTTTGAAGGTCGGCGTTCTGAGGTCTGTTTATGTAAATTTCTTTTCGCCAAGATGATAACCTCGAAAAATACAATGAATAATATAAAACAACTTATAATAGTATCCGCCTGCCGAAAGAGACACAGGATGTATCCGGCAGGGTGTCGATGTGTATTATTTTTCGGTCTTTTAATCCGGCCGCCTGACATAAAACACGAACAGGCCGCCTTGCCGAATCAAACGCCCAAATAAATAACTAATAATACTGCACAAGTTATTTAATTCTATCTTAAATCTATTAAAGTCGATGGAAGCAATTATTTCATATTAAAACATCTGTTTTCGGCAAAAGAGTAAAGTTTATTTGAGTTTGGGGGATTGTTCAATTCATGCTTTGTAAAAAATTATCCGAGTTATCCGAATCAGATTTGAATCAATTGACGGAACGCGGGAAAGGGCGGACGGATGTCGGCGCGGTTGTTGATGCCATTTTAGAAAATGTCAAACAAAACGGCGACGCCGCTATCCTTGATTATGCGAGACAGTTTGAC
>WRDC01000019.1 GCA_009783635.1 Methanimicrococcus sp.
AAAAGGATCCATGCTGACCATTCGCGCGGTCATCCGATATCATTCCGTTCGCGCTTTCGTTTCGTTGGAATATGATGAAAAACTCCGTTATCCGCTTATGAAAATTGATAAAATTGAAGAAGAATAAAGTGTACAGTTCTTCGTCCCTTACTTTTACAACTCTTCATCCTTTTTTGCCGTTTCCGGAAAAATCAGAATGAGTAATTTATAAGCTTCGACCAATATGATTTTAGAAATAATGTAGATCGGAAGACATAAAATCATACCGAGTATCCCGAAAAGCTGGGAGAATATCAAAATCAACAATACCGTTGTCAGCGGATTGACCTTGATTTTGCTTGAAATCATGAACGGAATCAAATATAAGTTGTCAACAATCTGCGCAATACCGCAAACCACGATTGCCAAAACGGCTACTTTCCAACCGATCACTAAACCGATGATAAACGGCGGAATTGTTGAGACAGTCGGGCCGATATACGGAACATTGTTTAAAAGTCCCGCCAAAATACCCAAGAACAGCCATCCCGGAAGGCCGATCAGATAAAACCCAATGCAGCAGATGGAGGCAACGCCGATGCTTTCAATGACTTTTGCCACAAAGAAATTATTGGACCGGGTCAGAATCGCGGATGAGGTGGTCTGAAATTCCTTTTCAAAACGGGGCGGGATCATGTCTTCGATCGTCTTTTTGAGATTCCCTTTGTCCTTAAAGTACATTGAAAACATTATCGGATATATCAATACAACGGCAACGATATAGAGAAACGCTTGCGAGACGAAAGTTCGGACATAGAGGAAAACCGCGCCGACCATATCATCAATAAAGTCATGAACTCTGTCCGTCACGGTGTCCGGAAAAATTTCCAGCATATCCGCCAGCATTTGGGTGCCGCTGTTGATCATTATTTGGATGTTGGTCAAATCTGCGAATAAAGAAGATATGTTTGAAATTTGAGCGATGATAAGGTATCCCCAAAAGCCTCCAAAACTCACAATTATCGCAATTGCAATGACACGCTTTTGTTTCTTGGTGTATTTTGTTGTGTATTTATTGAAAAGCCGAATCGCCTTATCCATCAATACAATTAAACACAATCCGAAAAGAATGACAATAAACAATTCCTGGAAATAAAATAAAATCATGATGACGCCGCAAAGAAGAGACGCAATAACGACCATCGTCAGCCACACTTTCCTATTCGTTGTCAGCGGCATCGGAACGGCGGATATCTCACTCATATTATTCCCCGGAACAAAAAAGTATTAATATTTGCTTCAAAAACATATCGGTGTCATTGTATATGAACTCATTTCATAAAACAGGCTCTTTGCCGGCAGAAATCCGGAATGTGCAACTTGAGAAACGGGCCTTTTAAAAAGAGAAATATTTAAATTCTGTATACCGTTTTAACGACTCAGTTATTAACGATTTAATTCAATTTATTCATCGGTCAAAATTATTTTTATCATTCATCTGATTCCGGTTAGGGTGATTTCTTGTTTATCGAATTTAAAAATCAGGTTCAAAAAGTCCTCGGTGAGGCGGCAAATTCTCTCGGGTACGATATCCGAAAAGAAGAGATCTCATTCGAAGTGTCCGAACATGCGGATTTGGCGACGCGGCTGGCTTTCCAGCTGATGGCCGTTAAAAAAGGAAAGGAGAATCCGGCTCAGATCGCTCAAGCCATCGTTGGCGCCGTCCGAAAAGAGAGTTTGGAATCGGCGGACTTGATCGGCAAAATCGCGCTCCTCGGTCCTTACATTAATGTGTTCGTTTCCGAGAAATATTTGGTTCAAACCCTTGAAAACGTTATTGCCGGCAAAGAAAATTACGGAAACGGCAAACATACCGGAAAAATTTTGCTGGAACATACATCCGCCAATCCGAACGGGCCGCTTCACGTCGGCCACATCCGCAACGCAATTCTCGGCGACACACTGTCCCGTATTTTAAAGAAAGCCGGCTATGATGTTGAAGTTCAGTATTATGTCAATGACATTGGCCGCCAAATTGCGGTGGTTTCCTGGGCCTGCACCCGATATCCCCTGAATATGGATATAAAGCCCGATAACGCGATTGTTGATGTTTATGTCAAAGCCAATCAGGATATTGCCAAAGACGAATCCGTGAATGAACACATCGAAAAGCTCATGAAAAAGGTGGAAACGGGCGACAAGGAAACAATTGAGAGTTTTAAGCACGCCGTCGATATGGCTATTGCCGGCATTTCCGAAACACTCCGCCTCATGAATGTGAATCACGACAAATTCGTCCGCGAATCGCAATTCATCGAAAGCGGTGACGTATGGAATGTGATTGACCGCCTGAAAGCGACCGGCAAAACAAAGGATTCCGACGGCGCTTTGGTCGTTGACCTTTCCGATGACGGCTTTGAAAAAACGCTCGTCATCCGCCGCTCCAACGGCACATCGCTTTACACCACCCGCGACCTCGCTTACCACGAGTGGAAAGCGCCTCAATGCGACCGCATGATTGACGTTTTGGGCGCCGACCATAAATTAATTTCCGGCCAGCTTCAATCCGCATTGAAACTGCTCGGCGGCAAGGTTCCCGAAGTTGTGATTTTCGAATTCGTTTCCCTTCCCGAAGGTTCCATGAGTACGCGGCGCGGCGTTTTCATTTCAGCCGATGACTTGCTCGCGCAAATGATTGAGGCGGCTTATGCTGAAATCGAAAAGCGGCGCCCCGAAGAATCCGAGGAATTCAAGAAAGACGTGGCCCGGATGGTCGGCATCGGCGCCACCCGTTATGATATCATAAAAGTGTCGCCCGAAAAATCAACCGTTTTTGATTGGAAAACGGCTCTTGACTTTGAAAAACAGGGGGCGCCGTTTATCCAGTACGCTCACGCCCGCGCATCAAATATTTTGTCCAAAACAGATGAAGAGGCCGCCTTTGGAGCCGGCGGTTTCGTATCGGGTTTTGCCGATTACACTTTGCTGACAGAGCCGGCCGAAGTCGCCCTGATCAAAAAAATCGCGATGTTTGAGCAGCGCATTGAAGAAAGCGCCGGAAACTTAAAGCCGCATACATTCGCAATCTATGCCCGCGAGCTGGCGGACGATTTCAATCAATTTTACCGGTATGTGCCGGTTTTGAATGTCGAAGACGCGGAACTGAAAAAATCAAGGCTGGCTTTAGTGTTCTCATCAAAAATCGCGTTAGCCAATGCTCTTTCTTGTCTCGGAATCGATGCGCCTGAGTCAATGTAAAGATTAAAAAATTAAAAATTAAAAATTGCTCCCTCGCTTCGCTCTGTCGCAATTTTTCATTCCGACTTGGAGTCTGTTTGCGTTTTATGGGGGTGCCTTCGGCACCCCGGCTGTTTTTGAAAAAAATGTCGTTACAAGTTTTAAAACATGTTAAAAAATGAAACATCGTTTTTACCGATTTTTTCAAAACCCGAACGCCCCTTTTCCCGAAAATAAAAAGACAAGTATTTGAAAAACCGGCGTTCCTTTTTTCTTTTAGTTTGAAAAAAAGGATGTTTCCGTTTTTCTTTTGATTTGAAAAAAGGATGTTTCCGTTTTGAGTAAAAACTTTAAAAAAAGAAGACGGGGTACCGAAGGTACCCCCATGATATCCGGGGTGCCAAAGGCACCCCCACAAAAGCGTGCAGACTCCAAGTAAGAGAAAAAATTGCGACCGAGCGAAGCGAGGAAGCAATTTTTTGAGACAACGTTAGAGGTATCCTTTTTCCTTGAGAAGCTCGGCATTCAAAACGCTGGCGCCTGCCGCGCCGCGGATCGTGTTGTGGCCGAGCGCGACATAACGGATGCCTTCGCGGATTCTGCCGACGGAGACGCTCATACCTTTTCCCATGTCGCGGTCCAGTCTCGGCTGCGGGCGGTCAGGTTCATCGCGGACGATGATGGGGTGTTTCGGCTCTGTCGGGAGATGAGAAAGTCCGGGGTCAAACTTCAGGAAAGCCTCGCGAACTTCTTCCGGCTTTGGATTGGATTTCATCGTTGCCCAAATCGCTTCCGTGTGACCGTCAATGACCGGAACGCGGTGGCAGGAGGCGCTGATCTTTAAGTCGGCGTTTTTGACAACGGATCCGTCGAAATGGCCGAAAATTTTCAGAGATTCGGTTTGAATCTTTTCTTCTTCGTTACCGATATACGGAACAACATTCTCGTAAATGGACATCGCGTAAATGCCGTTGTAGCCGGCGCCGGAAATGGCCTGCATGGTCGCGATGTTAACGGACTCAAGACCGAATTGAAGGAGCGGCTTTAAAGTAACGGCCATCATGATTGTCGAACAGTTCGGGTTGGTGACGATGCAGCCGTCCCACTTGCGGTTCTTTTTCTGAATGTCAATCAATCCCAAATGGTCGGGGTTCACTTCGGGGATGGCAAGCGGGATGTCTTTTTCCATACGGAAAGCGGAAGCGTTGCTGGAAACAACAAAACCTTCCCGAGCAAAAGACTCCTCAACCGTTTTGGCAAAATCGGAAGGCACGGCTGAAAAAACGATATCCGCGTCAATTTTCTTCGGATCAATTGTCACGACTTCAAGGTCTGCGACAGAGTCGGGAATCTCCGTGCCGACTTTCCAATTTGCAACCTCGCCGTATGCTTTGCCGGCGCTTCTTTCAGACGCCGCAAGAGCTGAAATTTCAAACCACGGATGGTTGTGCAATATTTGAACAAAACGCTGGCCGACATTACCGGTCGCGCCTAAAATACCAACTTTAATCTTTGACATTTATTTACCCTCTTTTCATTTTCACCATTAACAGTGCAAATACGGCTTAATAAAATTGAAGGGATTATTAATGTTTCGCTGATGAAAAATGCCGGACAGTGAAAACTAAAACACAAAAAAACAAATGTCAGAAACAAAAATTCAAAAAAACAAATGTCGGAAACAAAACACAAAAAACAGAAATGCAATAAACAAAACACAAAAAACAAAAAAAGCTACAGGCGAATGCCTGCAGTCAATTGCGGAGTTATTTTAAAGTAATGGCAACGGCGGGACAAACGTCGGCGCAGGCGCCGCATTCGGTACACTCGTCCGCGTCCACAATGGAAATGCCGTCCGCGTCAAGGGTAATGGCTTCCGAAGGACATTCGTCAACACAAAGTCCGCAACCGGTACATTCGTCTCTGTCTACTACTGCTGGCATAATTTTCTCCTCCTGTCATTTTTCAATATGAAATTCAATCGTGTAACTTAAAATGAATCAAGTTCATTTTTTAATGAATGATGCATTCAAACCTCTGCAAAGAAATTCATCCGAAAATCAGAATTGCAAGCCTTCGTTTTGTAAAACAATTGTTGAAACGAACATTCATTATTTACCACTACTCGAAATTAAGATATATAATTTTTGAGAGGAGACGGAAAAATGACAAAAAGTCTGACGGGAGTTTCACTTTTTCTCATTAACAATAAAATCGAAACGTTTTCCGGTATCCAAATTCAAGCCGACAGAGAAAAAACAAACCCCGCCGCCCTCGACATGAATGCGGTGTGTTTTCCAGTCTCCGATCGGGCGGCAAAAAAGGTTCATCCAAACGCAGCGGTCTCCTTTTTCGTTCGTGTACGGGATATACTGGCGGTAATAGCGGTCCGGTTCGATATAAAGGTCCGTTTGAGCCCAATCCGACGCCGGATTTTCCGCCATGAACGTCACAAAATCTTCCGTTCGTTTTTCGTTATAAACCGAGACGGCCTTTTCCAAAAGAGCCTCAGCTTCTCCAAATTCCGAATTTCCCAAAGGACGGGCTTCCGACTGCATCCGGTAACGGACAGGCAGTTCTGAAAACGGAAGAATGACCATTTTGGAATCGGAAATCATTTTATCACCGCAAACGGCTGCAGAAAAGACGGCGGCTTTATTCGGCCGGCGGTTCTGAAAGGTCTTTTTCAGTCACCATAACTTTGTCAATACGCGCCGTGTCCATATCGAGAACTTCAATTTCAAAGTGAAGCCAATCAAATTTATCACCGGCATGAGGCATTTTTCCGAGTTTATCCAAAATCAGGCCGCTGAGCGTATTGTACGGGTACTCGTTGTAATAGTCCTGAAGCTCGAAATATTCCAAAAAGTTATAAAACGGGAACTGGCCGTCCACCAGCCAAGAATTGTCATTGCGCTTAATAATTTCATACTCTTCGTCAGACGGGGGAGTTGTCACATCGCCGACCAGCGCTTCAAAAATATCACTGATCGTAACCATGCCCTGAATGCTGCCGAATTCATCGGTAATCAGCGCATACGGCATCTTAAAGGACCTGAAATTTTCCAAAGCGGACAGAATCGTCATATTTTCGGGCAGGAAATAAGCCGGCTGAACAGCGCCGCGTATATTAAAGTCCGGACCGTTGAAGAGGCCGACAATGTCGTTGATTTGCAGAACGCCGATAATATTATCGATTTCTTTATCAACGATGGGATAAACCGAAAACGGACTTTCCTGAATGACGGAAAGCAACTCCTGCGGCTTTGCGGAAACATCGATTGAGATGATATCATTTTTATGTGTCACCAGAGAGCTGATTTTGCGGTCGTCCAAACTGAAAATACGCTCAACCAAATCCTGTTCGGCTTCATCGATTGTTCCGCCTTCCAACCCTTCCTGAACAATGGCTTTGACATCCTCTTCGGTGGTTGCCGGCTCATATTCTTTAATGCCGAAAATGCGGGCAATCAAATTTGCGGAGCCGTTGACGAACCATGAAACCGGAAAAAGCAATTTGGAAAACCAGCTCATCGGGCGTGAAATAATACTTGCGATTCTTTCGGGATGGGAATAGGCAATCTTTTTGGGAATCAATTCGCCGAAAACAATTAAGAAAAATGTGATGATGAGGACGGCAATTAAAACGGTAAGCGGAAGCGCATACGGTGATAAAATGTCATACTCGGTAAGAATCAAAGACAAGTCGACGGAGAGCGTGATGCCCGCATAGATGCCGAGAAAAACACCGATAACGGTAATCCCGACCTGAACGGTGGATAAAAACCGAGAGGAATCTTCGGCGAGCTCTAACGCTTTTTGAGCGCCGGATTGGCCATTTTTTGCCGCGCTTTTCAAGCGGGACCGTCTGGAAGACAAAACGGCCGTCTCCGATAAAGAAAGAAGCCCGTTAATCAAAATCAGAATAAAAATAACAATGAATTCAATATAAGCCATGATGAATCAAATCAATGCCTGTTTTTTGTTTGGTTCTGGATAAATTTTCAATGATATGGAATAAAAATGTTAACCGAAGGATAAAAACTTTCGGTTGAATTTATTCGGATTTTTCTTTTTCCGCGGGTTTGGGGATTTTTTTGATTTTCTTTGTTTCCATAAACGGCTTGCCGCGGGAAAGGTAGTAATAACCGACGATGGAAACGGCCAAAGCGCCGGCGGTACTCACCATCAGGTCCTGCATTGTATCAATGATTTCCGCGCTTTGATACGCGGGATTTCCGGTCAAATACGCAGCGGGGTCATCGTTCCAGCATTGCATTGTCGTTCCGAAAAGCCAATCCATCGTATATTCGCCGATTTCCCAAAGAGCGCCGGCCGCAACCGCGAATGTGAAAGAGAAAAGAGCGACATAGAACGGATTCAAAGTCAAATTCGATTTTGACGAATCATTCAACGCGGATGTCAGAGCAAAAGCAATTAAGCCTAAAATAATGCCCGAAATGGTGTGAAGCATGACATCCCACCAAGGAAAGCGGTCAAAAAAACTGAAAGCCTGACCGAGGAAAGTACCGGCAAAAATGAATAACGTGATAACAACAATCAATCGCGAGTCCACGACAAAACCCATTTTTTTCTGAATGATCCCGGGAAATGCCATATAAATGAGGGTTGTGATAATGAAGAAAAAGAAATAGACATTCTCCTGAAAAATGTCGTCGATCGTAACGCCTTCTTCCAAACCGATAAAGACCTGAAAACCGATTAAAGCGATACTGCCGAAAAGAACGAATATAACAAAATAACGCAAATATTTGGAAATTTTCGGCTCAACCACTCCGGAAGCATATTTCGAATCATCCGCCGGAACATCGAATTGTTCCGGTTCTTCTATTCCATTTTGTCCCATACACACTGCACCCAATCTGATAAACGGATAAAAAATAAATCTCCCTTATGCAAGCGCCCTGATACCAAAGAGAGATAAGATATAAAAGTATCCGAGAGATAAAAAGACGTGATTGTATATAAATCAAGATAACGGCAGTAATGCCTGATAATTAAATATAAAAAAGATTTAAATTAATCTGAACAGATTTTAAATGAATCAAAAACGATTTTAAATGAATCGAAACCGATTTTAAATGAATCGAAACTGATTTGAAATGAATTGAAGCCGATTTTAAATTAATCGAGATCGGCTTTAATATTCTTTCTCTGAATCCTTTTCTGAAGCTCACTGACGCCGACAACAAACAGATAAACGGCGCTCATGACCAAAATAATCGTTGCGCCCGACGGCAAATCGAACTGATAGGACAGGAACAATCCGACCAAACTCAAAACGGCGCCGATAACGCTTGAATAAATCATCATTGTTTTCATACTGTGCGAAAACTTGCGGCTGATGGAAGCCGGAATGGAAAGCATAGCGATAATCAAAATGATGCCGACGACCTTAATCATGGAAACCGTCGCCAATGCCAGCAGACAGAGGAGAAGCAGGTAAACTTTATCGGATGAAACGCCGACCACTCGCGTATATTCTTCGTCAAAGCACATCGATAAGAACTCTTTAAAGAAGAGGACGACAACGATGAGAATAATGATGTCAATGGCCACCATCAGCCAAATGTCGGAAGCGGGAACGGTCAAAATGTTACCGAAAAGGTAAGTCATCAAATCGGGAGCGTATCCCGGCGTGAGATAAATCAGAATGACACCGACGGCAACGCCGAGAGACCAGAGAATACCGATGGCGGAATCTTCGGACACTTTTGTTTTCTTGCTCAAAAATCCGAGTGCGGCCGCCGAGAAAATACTGAAGGGCAGCAAGCCGATGAGCGGATTGAGGCCGAGATAAAAACTGAGGCCGATGCCGCCGAAACAGGCATGAGAAATGCCGCCGGATATGAAAACAATTTTTTTAGTGACGACATAAACGCCGATAACGCCGCAGGCAATGGATGTTAAAATCGTTGCGAGAATGGCGCGCTGAATAAACGTATACTGAAGAATATCAAGAATTTCCAGCATTAGGCCGCCTCCTCTTTCTTGCCGTCCGCGTCCGCCGGCGGCGCCGTTTCCGGCGCGGATTTCAAATCACTTATAATGAGGGGGGTACTGCCGCAGCCGCAGGCGCTGCCGGCCGCGCCGTGCGCATAAGCGTGCGGGCCGAAAACGCGGTGCGGAACGCCGTGCGCGACCAAATCAATGGAACAGCCGTAAGCGGCAATGAAATCTTCGCGCGACATTTCTTTGCTGTCATGGGAATAGAGATGGCGGTTCATACAGGCGATTTTATCCATATGCGCCGAGACGGCGCCGACATCGTGACTGATGACGATAATTGCCATTTTCTTTTTGAGTTCCGCTAAAATACGGTATAATTCATCCTGCATGAAAGTGTCTAAACCGGTGTTGGGCTCGTCCATGAGCAGGAATTTCGGGTCGTTTGAAAGCGCGCGGGCGATGAAAACGCGCTGGCGCTGTCCGCCGGAAATTTCACCGATCTGCTTGTCTTTGTAATCCGACATGCCGACGGTTTCAAGCGCGTGGGCCGCAGCCGCTTTATCCTCTTTGGAATAGCGGCGGAGAAGTCCGGCGCGTTTGAGGCGGCCCGTGAGAACAACTTCCATCACGCTGATCGGAAAATCATAATCATACTTGCTGTACTGAGGCACATAACCGATGTACTGCCGCGCTTTTTCGGGCGGCAGGCCGAAGACAAAAACGTCTCCTTTTGAAACCGGAATCAAACCGAGGATGGCTTTTAAAAAAGTTGTTTTTCCGCCGCCGTTCGGACCGATGATCCCGAGAATTTCTCCGGGACCGTCGATTTGAAGAGAGACGTTTTCCAACACCGTATGCGTATCATAGCGGACCCAAAGGTTTTTGACGTTCAAAACGGGCGGATTTGCGCCGACATCGCGATTTGATTTTCCGGTTTGCATGAGTTATCTTCCTTGTTGAAATTAAGACATTTTTTCGGATAAAACGGTTCCGACATGTCTCATATTTTCAACATAGTTTTTGGCCAGCGGGTCAATCACATAAACAACGCCGCCGATACCTTCCGCAATCGCCTGCGCGCCGGAAACGCTGACTTGTTCCTGAACAAAGATCACCTTAATGTTATTCTTTTTGGCGGTGTCGATGTACTGCGTAATGGCTTTCGGGGACGGTTCCTTGCCGTCGACTTCAATCGCAATCTGAGTCAGATTATAGTCTCGGGAGAGGTAACCCCATGCCGGGTGGTAAATCATGAAATTCCGTGTGGCAAGGCCGGAAAGCATATCTTCCAAGTCGGCATCCAACTCTTTCAATTCTTCCAGATAAGCATCGGCGTTTTCACGGTAATAAGACGCATTGGCCGGATCGATTTGAGCCAATCCTTCATATGTGTTTTCAACCATGATCATAGCGCATTTCGGGGATGTCCAAATGTGCGGGTCGGTCGAGTTGCCGGACCGGATGAGCGTCAGACCTTTGGAAGCGCTGACAACCGTCATGTTCCGATTCAGTTGAGTGAAAGTATTCATGTAATTATTTTCAAACGGCTCGCCCGCGTCAAGCCGGATGTACAGGCTCGCCTTGGATAAGTCCTCCAGCTGGCGCGGAGAAGGGTCATAATTGTGACCGGCGCCCGGCGGGATCATAGAGATGGCAATCACTTTGTCGCCGCCGACTTTTTCAACGAATTCCGTCTGCGGAACGACACTGACGGCAACCAAAATTTTACTGCCGTTTAAAATTTGATGAACGGATTCATTGTCCAATGCTTCGTAAGAGGCATTGGGGTCCCCGTGGTCGTGATCGCAATCGGGACCATGAACGTGATCATGGTCATCGTGATCGTCCAAACAGCCGGAAAAAGAAACGGCTGCAATCAGGACTAAAAATACCATTGCAGCGGTAATGAACAATATTTTTTTGGATTTCATAATTTAAACCTCGATTTAGACTTTCTTGAGATGAATTCGGATATGCTCAAATATTTGAAATTACAACCGAATTCTTCATGCGCGGCTTGGATCCCCGTAATCGGGGTCATGTTCAACAGCAATCACCGGCATGAACATGGTCGTCGTCATCGTCACAGCAATCATCGTCATGATCATGGTCGTCATCACAGCAATCGTCGTCATGATCATGGTCGTCGTGGTCATGGTCACAATCCGGACCGTGAACGTGACCATGGTCATGCGTGTCCAAACAGCCGGAAAAAGAGACGGCTGCAATCAGAGCTAAAAATAAAGATGCAACGGCAATAAACAGTGCTTTTTTAGATTCCATAATTCTAAACCTCGATTTATTTTTTTGATGTGAATTCAATATTGTTGACGTAAAGTTTGAAAGTTTGTCTATATTTTTGGTATAATACCAAATTTTGAAACCGCGATAAGGTCCCCAAACCGGAGAACAATGAAATAAACAACCGCACGCGAATTGGAAATGAATCGGAGTCAGAGTTTTCGAATAATATTCGGCCGGCTTTCATGGAAACATGAATCATGATTGATCTGACGCGTTTCACCCGGCTTTACACAGCATGAAATCGTCGGATGCCCCATGGATGAGCACATTTTGCCGACCGCTTTTTTGGAAACGAAAGTTTCAATCCGGGAGGCTTCGTCGCAGGATTCCGCCGGCGACAAACCGTAATGAGAAAACATGAGTCCGAGGACTTGATGGCGTTTCAGGCAGAACTCGGCGTATTCCCGCCCCGCGTCCGTCAATTTAACGCCGCGGTACGGCACATGATCCAAATAACCGTCTTCGGCAAGCTCTGCAATTAACTTGGTAACGGTCGACGGATCAACGTCGAATTCTTCGGAAATTTCCGTCGTCCGGACCGTATCATCCTTTGTCAGCAAAAATTTAAGATATGAAACCTTACGCGGGCTTAATTCAAGGCCGGTGATTTCGCCGTTTTCCGGATTGTTTTCAGTCATTGCGAAGAAATAGATTTTTCTGATTTATAAAGATGTTGGAGCGTTTGAAAAATTCAGCTCATTTTTTGGTATAATACCAACATTTTTAAAATCCGGATGTAAATTTCAAACACAGACTGTGCCGACACAAAACGCAAACGGCCTCCAAACAGAAAATACAGACTTGTGCCAACACAAAGCACAAACGGCCTCCAAACAGAAAATACAGACTTGTGCCGACACAAAACGCAAACGATCTCCAAACAGAAAACACAAACGGCTTTCAAGTACAAAATGTAAACAGCTTCCAAGTGCAAAATGTAAACAGCTTCCAAGTGTAAAAAAGCGAGGTGTTGTCAGGCCCCCCGTGAACAGGCGGGGTACCAAAGGTATCCCCATAAATACAGGATGGACTCCCTTCGCCATGAAAAGTTGAGACAGGAGTTGAAGGCGAAGAGAGCAATGTTTTTAAGTTTTAAACGATTTTTTGACCGGCGTCTTTTCCGGATTTGCAGTTAAAGACACCCGTGATTTTGATCCGGATGATTTCTTTCATCGGAAGGCCCGGTTTGACGGCGCTGACACGGCCGGTCATGTCATCATAAACATTTCCTTTGCTCGTGATTTCAGCGACTTCTCCTTTGATTTGGATGCAGCCGGTTGTTTCGGGGCTCCAGATGTAAAGAGCCACTTTGGGATTCTCTTTAATGTTTGAAATTGTCTTGAGGAAGAAATTATTCATGATATGGATATAGTCGTCTTTGGAATCGCGGTCATCAATTTCGGCAATGCCGATCGGAATGACGTTGGGTGTTTTATCATTGGAAGCGGTGGCAAGAGGCAAAACTCTCACTTTTTGAATGTCCGCCTTCATTTCATCTGTTAATTTAACCATATTTATTCTCCTTGGTTTTGAAATGCCGTTTTTAAATATTTGAAGTATCAATTCGCAGCTATTTAAGACTATTTAAGAATTCCTGCTCAGACAGCGAGAGCGGGAAGCAAACTCTCGTTGGCAAAAAAAGCTGAAACGGACATCAAAGGAGACGGCGGTATCCGAATGATGAATATTTATAGAAAGGGCAATTGTTGAAATGTTATGAGACTTGACAGTTATTTGACGGATACCGGCATTTTCAAATCCCGCGGACGGGCGAAGAGGGCAATCGAAGAGGGAAAAGTCAAACTGAACGGAACAATCTGCACAAAACCTTCCAAGAACATCACAACGGAGGATGTCATCGATGTTGAAGAGGGACTGGATATGCCGCGCGGCTATTTTAAGCTCAGGTCAATTCAGGAGAGGATCCCAATCTTAAAAGAAGGGGATTATGTTTTGGATTTAGGATCCAGCGCGGGCGGTTTTTTGATGTTCGCGTCGGAAGTGGTCGGGGAGGATGGCCATGTTCACGGCATTGAATTTTCCAAAGATTTCAGAACCGAACTCGGAAAACTGGCCTATGAAAATGAGAACATTACAATCACTTTCGGAGACGTGTTCACACTTCCCTTGGAAAGCGCGGCAACTCCGAAAAACACAAAAAACGGAAAAATTGATGTTTTGTTAAACGACATGACGCTTGAACCCGCCGATTCGATTGCCGCTTTGGAACGTATGAGTCCGCTTCTCAGAGACGGCGGAAAATTGCTTCAGGTCATAAAAATCCCGAAGAACCGCTCAAAAGCGTCTATTCTGAGAAAAATCGAGTCGTTCGGTTTTATGATTGAAGAAGTCATCGAACCGGAAAAGCAGGAAACATATATCATTGCCGTCAAAGAACGGCCGGCTGAAGAAAAGGCGGTATCGGCGGTATCTGAAAATTACATTGACGAAGACGGAATTGAATACGACTTAGAGCCGGAATTGGGAACGGACAGTATTGACATTACGGATTGGGTGTTTGAAGAAGAAAACGGCTGAAATAAGCGAACGAAAAAAAAAAGAAAAGGGATGAAAGTGAGAATAAAGAAAAATGAGTTGTAAACAACCGGTAGTTTTTTACAATTCATTTTTACTTATGGGATTCTCGTTTTTAACGATATTTTTGAGTTGTTTTATGATGAGAAACGATTCATCATAACTTTGATGCGCTTCCGACTCATAATATTCATAAATTTTATCCATCGTTACGCAGAGTGAATATATTTTGAGCGGCCGCCCCTTTTTATTAACTCTGATCATTCGGCTTTCAATCCATTGATTATCGCCCATGAAACAAATCGCCAGACTTATTTCAGATTGGCGAAGGCCGGTCCCGATTTCAATTTCGCGGGACGATGCTTCTTTAGCATTCAATAAATAAACAATTGCTAATGCGACATTTCTTTGTACACCTAAATTTCTTAAATCCGAGACAAAAACCAAATCGTTCTCGTCCAGTATTTTAACTTCGAAGTCAATCAAATAATCACCTTTTTGAATAAAATGTAAAAAGTTTAACCTTAACATCGTTTAAGCATTCTGTTTTGCGATTTATCGTACTCCTCCCGTCACTTAATAAAAAAATACAACAATATATATTGTTAATATATTTTTAGATGCCCCTATAATAATAGGTTCTGCTGATAACGAAGTTGTCAACTCTGTAGATAAGTTTGGTAATGTATTTAAACAAATCGAAATGTTTTGCGAAAAGGAATTATTATTTTCAGATAAAATTCTATTTCATTTTTATTAAAACGACGTTTAAAAAATGAACTTCTTAAATTTTAGTCAAAATTAACTTTGTATCAGTCCGTCATATCAGTCCGCGAAAAAAATTAGATCTGTCATAAAAATAAATATATGAAGTCGGTATTACCTACTTTTAAAATAAAACCAATCTGCGTGTTATTCTCATATTTTTCATCGGGACGGGTCAAAATGCTTATGGAAATCGGAACAGCAATTGTGGTCGGCTTGTGGGTAATGCTTCCTGCCTACCTCCCCAATTCATTCGCGGCTGTCTTCGGCGGCGGAAAGCCCATCGACGGCGGAAAAACGATGAAAGACGGAAGACGGATATTGGGCGACGGAAAAACGTGGCGCGGCTTTTTCGCCGGAACCGCTCTCGGATTGCTCGTCGGTTTGATTGAAATTTTCCTCCTGAGCAAAGGATTTCATTTCTTCGGCATTTCTCTTCCCGGTTTCAGCGCGGCGGGCATTGCCGGCGCCCTTGACGTGTCCGCGGTCATTGCCATTCTGTCACTGGCGACCGGCGCGCTTTTAGGGGATATGACATTCAGCTTCCTCAAACGCCGCCTCGGCCTGAAAAGAGGACAAGCCCTGCCGCTGGCCGACCAATATGATTTTTTGATCGGCGCTTTCGTTTTGACCGCCATCACATCATTCGGATGGCTGACGGCGACATTGGATTGGACAACTTTCATTGTCATTATCATTATGACGCCGGTTCTTCATTTGGGAACAAATATTATCGGATACTTGATCGGCGTTAAAAACGAACCGTGGTAAGATGCCCGGAAAATCAAAAGAAAAATAAATATCTGAAAAATATCTGAAATGAAACAACGGTAAGACCGATTATTATGGATAATTCTGAAATCATTCAAGCGCTGAAAGACTGTGAAGCCGTTTTATTCGGCGATTTTACGTTGTCTTCCGGTCAGAAAAGCAATTATTACATTGATATCAAAAAAGCGAGCACTGACCCGAAAACGCTGAGAATCGTCGCCGATTACATCGCCCGCCTGATTCCCGCCGTCACAAACGCGGACCCGGGAAAAACAATTATCGGCGGCGTCGAACTCGGCGGCGTTCCGATCGCGACCGCGGTATCACTTTCAACCGATTTTCCGCTGCTCATCATCCGCAAAGAGCAAAAAGAATACGGCACAAAGAGCCGTTATGTCGGGCAGCTTGACCTCAACAAAGAAATCATTTTAATGGAAGACGTCACCACCAGCGGCGGTTCGGTGAAAAAAGCAATCCTCGCCCTCAAAGAAGACGGCGCGAAAATCAACAAAGTCATTACCATTGTTGACCGCGAATCCGGCGCGGCCGAATCGCTCAAAGAAGTCGGCGTGGAACTGATTCCG
>WRDC01000020.1 GCA_009783635.1 Methanimicrococcus sp.
AGTTTTGTCCAAAGGCATTTGCGCCGAACACGGAAAAGTGAAGGGAAAATATGACCTCCGCATCAAAGCCGTTTTTGACGACGGCGCCCGCGCTCACGAAACCGTCATGAACTGTGCCATGACAGAAAAAGTCCTCGGCATTACACTGGAAGACGCCGTTTTAATGGCGACGGAAACATTGGACCCCGAATGCGTCAATGATTTGATCAAAAGAGAATTTCTCGGAAAATATTACGACGTCCGCGGATTCAAAACGGACCGGTTCATTATTGCCGAAAGCGTTGAGCCCGCGAATCCCGCAAGCCCGCAAGAAGCAGTGTTTCTTCGGGAACTGATCGAAGAAGAGCTGAAAATGAAAGCCGGAGCCGATGAGGTACCGACCGGAGCCGATTCTGAAATCGTTTCCGATTTTGAAGAATTTGAACGGATGCTGGCGTCGATGGAGACATCTGATGACGCGGAAGAGATGGATTTTGCCGGCCGCGGGGTGATTTAAATGCCCGGCTATTTCAGAGAAATCGCTGTCCGTATGTTTGCCAAAGAATTGAAAGAGTCAAACATGATGTACCGCGAAGACGAAGAACAATACGCGCCGCAGTATGTTTTGACGCCGACGGGCGCAAAAGCCAACCGCGTATTGATTTCCGGCGTTTTGACGGAATCTGAAAACATCGGCCTCGGCGCAGAATATTACAAAGCCCGGATTTCCGACCCGACCGGCACATTTACGGTTTACGCCGGACAATATCAGGCGGAAGCCTCGCGCTTTTTGGCGGAAGCGCAAACCCCCTCATTTGTGATGGTCGTCGGAAAAGTGACCGCCTTCAAAGCGGATGACGGTAAAATGATTCTCTCCGTCCGCCCGGAACACATTCAGACAGTCACCCGAAAAGACAGAGATATCTGGATTTTGGAAACGGCCAAAAAGACTTATGAAAGAGTGACGGTTTCCGAACAGGAAGAGCCGGACAATGAAAATGTCAAAAACGCGTTGGAGCATTACAGCCCCGACTTTGCCGAATACCGCAATATGATTTCAAAAGCATTGGAAACGATATCGGCATAAGCATTCATTAAAAGTTTACGGCCGGCGCCTCAGGCTCCGGTCGTCATTTTCTCTTCAAAAATTGTGAGCAAAGGAAAGCGGAGGATGTAATTTTTTTTCAGACATCACTGCCGTCTTTTAAACGCCACATGAAATCGCCGCTTTGAAGGTATTTTTCCACCATTTTTTTCTCCTCGAAATTCATCAGACGCGGCAAAACCAAAGACGGGGCGTGGCCCGTCGTGTGACAAAGCTCGGCGGCGGTCATATCTTCTTTGAGAAGGCGGAACAAAATATCCAAATCCACTTTGTCGTCGGACAGTTGCGTCGCGTAATGGACAAATAAATTCATCAAACGGCTTTGGCGAACCGTCAAATCTTCCTGAAGGCGGGAAAGCTCCTGCTGCTCTTCCCAAAGAGTGTCCAAATCATCCCGGACGTTAAAAATCCGTGACAAGAAATATCCTTCGCGGCTTTGAAGGCGGCTTGGCTCCGCTTCGCCGCCGGCGTCCGGTTTTTCACCGCTTTTCCCGGATTTCTTTTTCGCCTCCCGAGTCACCCCCCGCCGGTTCGGAAAAATGATTTCGGGTTCGTGTTTTTCGTAGGCGTCATCGTCATAAACGGAATTGAGTTCATCTTCGGAAAGCCATTTACTTTTTTCATCCGAAAACGGAGCGTCCGCCGCCGGCCCCAAATATTTCCTGCCGGCGTCGCCGTGCAAAAGTCCGACGTGTTCATAAAAGGGATGAGACGGACCGATGATTTCAATCGTAAAGCTGCCGCCTTCGTCATCTCCGCGCTCTCCGTCGCCGCCGTCTCTGTCGCCGCCGTCTCTGTCTCCGCCGTCTCTGTCTCCGCCGTCCTTTGCCGCATAAAACGGCGCCAGATGGATAACGGGGCCGGTCGGAATATCTTTCGTTTTCTTAGATTTCCTTTTGCTCTTCGGCGCGTCAAAGGAAAGCGACAGAGAATAAACGGGGTCTTCGGGCATTTCCAATTTGATGTTGTTCACATGAACGGAATAAGAATAAGGAGAAACGGAAACTTCCAGCCGGAGACTTTTTGAAATGCTGTAATATTTGCGCCGCTGGGAGTCGGTGCTGCTTTCAATGAGACGGGAATTTTCAAGAAGCGACAGATGGCCGATAACGGCTTTCGGTGAAACGTTGAGACGGGTTGTGATTTCACTGACATAATAAGGGCGTTCGGCAAGTAAGGCAATGATTTTACGCCGGTTTTCATTTCCCAAAATATCTAAAAATTCGGAAGGCTCCATTCAAATCACCCTTAAAATAACTAAAATGTTTAACTATTTACGATTATTGGAAACGGTCCTCGTATTCTTCCCGAAATCCGGAATCACGCATCAGGCAGCTCTTCCCTTTGGAATAAGCCGGGTCGGCGCGGATTTTTTTCCACGCGTTTTGAACGGCATGACGGCCGGATTTAACGCAGCCATACGGAATCGGCACACAAGAACAGGGAAGGATGTTCCCTTCCGGCGTAATGTGAAGCCAGTGACGGCCGGCCATGCAGCCGAACTCGTTGATCACGAGCGGTCCCGAAAAAATTTTCGGGCAGGCCGGATCCGAACGGCATTCATTTACAAATTTTTCAAACAGGTTGTGCTGTTCCGCCGTCAAAATGCCATCGCGTTGATTCAGCCAACGGCCGGTCGGGACGATTTCATAAAAAGAAAGTTCATGGACGCCGGTTTCAATCGCCAGCCGCTTCACGGCTTCCAAATCATTGACATTATGCGGCGCCAAAACGACATACATGTTTACCAAAAGTCCGGCTTTGAGCGCATTTTGAATGCCTTCCGCCGCTTTTTTAAAAATACCGGAAACGCCGCGCATTTCGTCATGTTTTTCTTCATACGGGCTGTCGATGCTGACACTGATCGAATATAAGCCGGCTTTCTTCAGTGAAACGGCTTTTTCTTCCGTGAGTCCGGCGCCGGAAGTGAACAGACAGGCAATCGCTTTTTCCGGGTCAACGTAAGAAATCAGCTCTTCCAAACCAACGTAACCGAGCGGTTCTCCGCCGTCAAAAATGATATTCGTGGCGCCGGCTTCGATCGCCTGATCCACGGCGTCTTTCGTTTCATCGACGGTCAGCTTGGAATGATTGTTTTTATTGGGCAGCGCACAGTGCAGGCAACGGTTTGGGCACTCTTCCGTAATTGAAATTGTCACCTGCTCGGGCCGGTATTGGCCGAATGCGGCTTTCATGCGCCCCGCAACCATTCTTTTGAAAGCGGGGGAGGGGACCGGCGGCATCCAAGTGGAATAAATGAGAGCGTTTGGATATTGCCGCCCGTAGCCGGCATGGAGGAGACCGGCGGTTTGCCCGCGCAGCTCGGCAATGTATTTTTGGTTATCAAAAAAAGACATTTCTTTTGACACCGCCCGGCCTAAGACGGGAGAGAGAAGACCGCTTGCGGTCACTTTTGTCAATCCGTCTTTCGGCTCGATATCCGCCCGAAAGACCGGATTTTTGTAAATCGGATACTTCATGATTCTTCAAGACATCTTTTTGTATCAGTCACTTTTGGACAGTCACTTTTGAGCAATCACTTTTGAGCAGTCACTTTTGAGCAGTCACTTTTGAGCAATCACTTTTGAGCAGTCACTTTTGACAATGCAATTGCCTGTTTCACCTGTTTCTGCCTGTTTCACCTGTTTCTGAAAAGCGCGCCCATTTTTAAAATCGAAGACGGTTTTTTCTGAATCATCAGCGACAAAACGGAAAGGCCCTGATTCACGGTGCTGCCTTTAATCAAAGAAGAAACATCTTCGTTTTCAAAGATTTCAAAGAGCTCATCGATTTCCGTATCATCCATTTTTCGAAGCGTTTCCAAGCCGAGACGGCCGAAAAAGTGTTCAGTGTACAAAGAACTGCGCCAGTTTGACCTGTATTGAGACAGCGCGCGTTCGGAACAATCGCCCTTGGCAATCGAGGCTGCGCCGACTTTCCCGGCGATTTGGCCGGCGTGCATTGCATAACTGATGCCGGACTGGCCGGCGGCGCCGCCGACAACCATCACGTTGCCGGCATAAGTTTGATGGGGAATGGTGACGATGGGGTCGCCGGCGCTCTTGGAATCAATGATTTCAAATTCGTCGTCGGCGATGTTTTTGATGTTCTTAAAACGGCTGACCCATGAATCCGAAAACGAGGAAACGTTTTGGCCGTAATGGCGGACATAAACGCCGATTGAGGCAATATCGCCGCCGCGGGGCAGATAGCTGGATTTCCAGCCGGGCGCGTGGCTGCCGACAAAATATTCGGCAAAGCCTGATTCGCCGATACCGGGCGCTTTTATTGTCAATTCCGTTCCCCAGGCAATGTCTTCCGGATGCCTCATTGTGTTTAAGCCGAGCGTGCGGGCGCTTTTGGACCGGATGCCGTCGGCAATGATAACAATCTTTGCTTTAACGCTTCCGGCTTCATTTTCATGATTGCCGGAGGCCGTTTTTAAAAGAATGCCCGAATCCTTTCGGCGAAGATTTATAACTTCGGTGCCGGTTTCAATATTGACGCCTTCGGAAAGGGCTTTTTTCTCATAAAATTGGTCAAACTTGGATTTGTCGATCGCGTAACCGCGTGTCTTCACTTTGATTTTGTGACCGGCGGGAGAAAGCAGTTTCATGCCTTTAATATTGTGAACAATGTAAGAGGGATCGGCTTTTTCGCCCGTAATGTCCATCATTCCTTTGAAAAAAGAATTGGCCGGATGCGCGTCTTCGCCGATGGTCGCTTTCTTTTCAAACAGGGTCACCTTTGCGCCGCCGAGAGCCGCATATCTGGCGGCCATCAAGCCGGCGGGGGACGCGCCGATGACTGCAATATCAGTTTTTATCGCCATATGAATCGCCTTTGGTTTTTTATCTTTAATTTGTCTTAATTTGTTTAATTCAGTCTTAAATTAAAAATTAAAATTAAAAATTAAAATTAATATTGAAAATTAAAATAGAAATTAATATTGAATCACTCTATTGAAGCACTCTATTGAATCACTTTATTGAATCACTCTGTTATAAATCCGGTCAAACGCCGAAAATCAAATTTGTTAAACTCATGTAGCCGCCGGCGTAAATGAGCAGAAGCACATCAATAATCATCGCCGAAAACATGACGCCGCGGTAATTGGAACCTTCGACAAATAATTTCCCGCCGAGCTCCGGCTCGGGGGCTTTGATGAAACGAACACAGCGCCAAAGCATCCAAATACCCGACACCAGCGCAATCAGGAAATAAACGGGACCCAAACCCGCCGCATAACCGATTGCAAGCGAAAGCAAAACGCCGACCACCCAAATCGCTAAAATGAATTTGGACGTCAGCGGGATGCCGTAAGTGACGGGCAGCGTCGGCGCGCCTTTTGCGCGGTCTCCTTCCACGTCGCGGCACACACCGGCCAGCGTAAAACCCCAGTCCGTCATACAAATCATTAAACCAAACAGCAAGCCGGACAGCGGAAGCAGATACGGGCTGGCGGCCGGCATTAAAAAGCCTGCCGGGTCGATCGCCAGCCAAATGCCGACAGGTACCAAACCGTAAGCAATCCCGACAGAAATGAAAGAAAACGGCGTTTTTCGTTTCAAAACAACCGTGTAAAGCGTGATAACGGAGGTTGCAATAATCAGGATAACAAAAGCTTCAAGGTTCAAATAAACGGCGCAAGCTGTTGAAATCAAACCCAAAAGAAGGGCGTAAAAAAATGCCGAACGCTTTGAAATGTCATGAGACGGGAGCGGGCGGTCCGGCAGGTTGATGGTATCAATATCAATGTCAACGACGTCATTAAATGTGTAAGCGCTGGTAATCGCGCAGAAACCGCCAATCGTCGCCAAAACAAAAGGCAATAATTCAGGCAGCGCCCCCGTTGCAAAGTAGGCGGCAAGAATGGCAGCCGCTGCCGGAAGCGTAATGTCCATAAACATGATGGGGGGACGGAGTAATGTGACATAAGCTTTAATTTTGCTCGTTATTGACATAATATTTACCTGAATATCTCTGAACCGGCGCCCTTTCAACCGCGGCATTCCTCAAAACCCTATGAAAGCATTATTGGCCGGATTTTTCAAATCTCTTTTTTTGTTTTTTGGCGGAAGCGAAAAAAACCGCCATTCTCAGAAAAATTGAACAGATTAAGTAACACTGAGTAACATAAAGTAACTAACCAAAGTAACGGTTTAAATCATTTAAAACTATTTGCATCTATACGCTTTGCATATGATTTTTTAAAAGGTGACCGCTATTTTCGGCCTTTCGTTATTTTTGGCTGTTTTTGCCATTTTTGTCATTTTTTCGATTCTTTTTCATCCCTTTGCTTTTGCGTTTATCCGGATTCTCGACAACGCGGCAGACCTTTTTCAACTGTTTGAAATAAGATTTGCCGAATTCATTCAGCCGCTTTCCTTTAATAAAAGTAAACTCGGCGCCGGGGTTTGTCAGAACCAACTCGACCGTATTTGAAAGCGCGGTTTTTAAAGACAGCGCCGATGTCCTGTTTTGGATTTCCGCGTTAAACGGATAATTTTCGTCCAGCTCCGAAGGAAAAGCGCCAAACGGCGGCTTGAAATAAAGAACGTGATCAAAGTCGGCGTCCTTTAACCCGCTTTTATTGTAAAAAGGAGGGCGGATCAGCACTTTGCCCGACAGGGAAAAACGATTCAGCCTCAGAGCATACCGATAAACTTCGGGTCTTTTTGCGGACTTTTCACTGCATTCAAAGAGTGTTGATTTGACGGCCGGATCGCACTCTTCCAGCCAAGGAGCGTGGTCGTACAATGCCGACAGCGCGCTGACCATTTGCGGGTGCGAGTGGCAGCGCAGTTCCGCTAATTCCAACAGTTTGCCGTCATGGATCGCCTGTTTTATCCGGCGGATTTCTTCAAATGTCACGTACAGATTGTGGCGGGCCAGCAGCTCTTCTTTATTGGCGGCTTTTATCATGCTTTCCGCCGTATGCGCGTTACAAACCGGACAGGAGCAGGGCAGGTATTTGAGGCGGCTCAGCTGGTATGTGCCGTTGACCGTGATGTAGCGTCCGCCGCGGGCATACAATGCGTAAGCGGCCGAATCGAACAGGTCACAGCCGAGAGCGACCGCCAGCGCAAACATCATCGGATGGCCGGCGCCGAACAAATGAACGGGAACGGTCGGGTCTAAATTTTTCTTAGCGGCAGCGATCACATTCACCAAATCTTCATACCGGTAGGCTTCCATCAGCGGCACAACCGCGCCGATCGGGCAGATATCAAAATTAAGTCCCGAAACAAAACCGGCGCTTTCATGCCTTAAATCCAAATGAGTCGACCCCTGAATCGGACCGGCGATCAGCATATCATCGCCGCGCTGCTTATCCGAACCGTTCGCCGCATTCTCGCGGGCCTGCAGGCGGCGCTCTTCCACCAGACGGCGGGCCTCCGCCAGTCTCTCATTCGTTATTTTCAAGTCACTCAGGGCCTGGTCATATGAAACGTCGGGAGCTGTGGGGATATCCAGCGGAACCCCGATGTCGGTTCCGATTGCCTGTTCAAAGGCAATGATTTCATGATTCTGTACGCTCACTTCGCCGTAAACGGAAAGCTGAAACGAACCGGAATCGGTCATGATGGGGCCGTCAAAGCCGATTAAACTGTGGAGGCCGTCTTTGACCGCTTTTTCTCGAAGCTCCGGCTTGCTGTAAATAATATAAGAATTCGTAATGAGAATTTCGGCGCCGAAATCCCGCATTTCGGCGGGGTCAATGACTCTCAGATTCGGGTTAATAACCGGCATCACGGTCGGCGTTTCAACGATACCGTGGGGTGTTTTGAGTCTGCCGATTCTTCCGGCGGCGTCTTTTTCAATAATTTCAAAAATTTTAGACATCTTTTTCCTCTGAATCAATCATCCGTAATCAACATCAAAACCATTGATCTAATGTCGGCTGCTTTGTTTTTGTTTCAAACGCCGCATTGATTTTTTCCCACGCCGAAATGATGCGCGATTCCGAAAAATCACGCTTGCCGCACAGGAATTCAATCATTTTTTCTTTATCGGGACGCTCCCACTTTAATGTATAATCCGATGTCGTCGGCGGGTGATTAAAGAATTCTTTCGCCGCCGCGTACCGCTCGATTTGGCTGTCCTGTCCTTTGGACTTGAGGACCGCTTCGAAGCTGCCGTATTCTTTGATCAGTTTGAGAGCGGTTTTGGCGCCGACCCGGTCAATACCTTTATTGAAGTCGGTCCCGATGCAAAGCGCAATATCGGTGAACTGGTCGCGTGTCACGCCGAGACGGTTTAAATTCTTCTCTAAAATCACTTTTTCCGGCAGCACGTCAATGTAAACATTTTTGCCGGCCACTTTTCGCTTCCCCGAAACCGTCAAATTCCGGATGACGGTTTTGGCGCCGAAAACGAAAGCATCGTAATCCTGAGATGAAACGTAATCCACGTCCCCTTTTTCCGCCATGAACGAAGCCTGAGCTTCTCCCTCGGACGGCGCGACAACCACGGGAATGCCCATCATATTCAAAAGCATTTTGGATTCGTCGATGATTTGAGGGTCGATTTTCACGGCGGCTTGCGAATATTTTAAAATCTCGGCCATATCGCCGCGCTCCAGAGCCGATATCCATTTTTCATGCGCTTCATCTCGGATTTCGCGGCGTTTTTCAATCGTTTCCGCTTTCAGTTCCGGCGGTATTCCGTCAAATACAAAAACGGGTTTGATGCCTTCCTCAATAAAACCGGCCGTCCGGTAAAGAACGCCGGAGAGGTGGGAAGTGACATTGCCGTTCATATCCGACAGCGGTTTACCGTCCCGGCCGCGAATGGTTGTAATAAATTGATAAATAACATTGTAAGCATCAAAAGCAATGATCTTTCCTTTGAGTTCGCCTTCCGAGAGTTCCTCCCGCTCCAGCAAATCTCCGATGGCCACGCCCATAAAATTCCGTCTCCCGAATCTTTCCGATAATGATTTTGAGTAAAACCTTTTTTTCCGAATAAAAGTATCCCACTCTATAAAAAACAACGGTATTGGAGATATTTTCATAAATGAAACAGCGGTCTTGTTTATTTCATTAAAATGACCGGCCTCTTTTGAAAATCAAAAAAACGAGGCAAAAAACAAAAAATTGAAAATTGAGAAACGAAAAACGAAAAATCGAATAATTGAGAAACGAAAAACGAAAAATCGAATAATTGAGAAACGAAAAACGGTAAATCGAATAAATTGAGAAACGAAAAACGAAAAACAAAAATCAATGAATAGATTTTTTTGAAAAACCAAAGACACCGCTCATGAGATGCGTCTTGGTGTTCGAATAAAAAAGATTTGAAGAGAAAAAAATCTGATTAAAATCGGAATGAACACACACACAATAATTATTCTGCTTTTTTCTCTTTCGGAACGGTTGTAAATTTCCGGTCGAAGTCCGGAAAATTATCATAGTTCGACATCAGCTCTTCGTAGATTTTGTCATGGCGCGGGCTGATAATTATAATGTGCGCGGGCGGGTGAATTTTTTTCAGGTTACTGATTGCCGCGCCCGGGGGCGTTTCTAAGCGGACGAGAGAAGCTGAACAGCATTCATTTTTCAATGTCACGCTCATAACGCTTGTCAAAATTTGATCGGCATATTTAGTTGCAATATTTTTCGGATTTTCACTAAACTGCATATGGCCGTATGTTTCCAAGTCATGTAATGCAATTTTTACTTTGTCGGGTTCATCTGCTCGAATTAAAGCGAAAGATTTCATTTTTCCACCGTTATCACTGTTTTATAACCACACTGTCGTTTTTTATGTAACACGTTTTTAGTAAGATCTGTTTTTTATTCCCCTTGAAATATCTTACTTTTTACATTATATTATCCATTTTATAGTTACCGTTTTGGTTTTTCTTCAAATGGTTTATTTCATTTCATAATTTTCATATCTTATTGATACTTCTGTTTTCCAATGAAATTTTGTTTTCAAATGAAATATATTACAATTTTAAAAAGCTTTCGATTATATTTTTAACAAAGCTTCTTTTCCCCCATAATCAAATGGCGGTCTCATTCAGAAGTCTGCTTTCAATAAGTCTTCCTATATTGAACGAATAAGATGAATAACAATTTAAACTTTTTCGGAAAATGTTCTATGATTTATCGTTTTTTTTGAACGAGTTCGCCATATTTTTAACGATTAATCATTAGAATAACATTTATGTTTTGAGAAAAAACTATTCTTCCTTATAAGTATTGCTATTAGATATAAATCAGGACATAATTACTCATGACAATTTTTAATTATTTTCCATTACAATTTCAGAATCATTTGTCATAATTTTCAATATATTCCATTCATTCCGCTGAATTTCCTATAATTTCATTAATTTTCGATAAATTTGTTATATTTCCATAATTTTGATTAATTTTAATTGATTTTGATTAATTTGATTAATTTTGGTTAATTTTGGTTAATTTTAATTAAATTTGTTTAATTCCCGGTCAATGTTCCATAATAATTTTCAATTCATTTTTTCAATTCATTTTTTTCAATTCATTTTTTCAATTCATTTCTTATACATCAGACGCCAATCTTAAACCCGAAATAACAAAAGGTATATTTAACGGGGCGGGTTTTTCCTTATTCATCTTTTATTAAATATTCATTCAGGCTTTTAAGGACTTATTATGAAAAATCAAATGCAGGAAAAAGCATCCAACGCAAAGACGGCTTCCGTTTTATTGGCAAACGTTGCAACCGCTTCCAAGGACCGGGCGCTTTTAGCAATGGCGGACGCTTTGGAAAAAAACAAATCGGTGATTTTAGAGGCGAACAAAAAGGATTTAGAAAAAGCCGCGGCGATGCTTGAAAATAAAGAGATGTCAACGGCTCTTTACGACCGCCTGAAGCTCAGCGATGCCAAATTCAAAGATATGGTTTCCGGCATTCGGGATGTCGCCAAATTGGACGACCCTGTCGGCAAAACGCTGTCAACGCTCGTTTTAGATGACGGGCTGACGCTTTACCAAATCTGCTGCCCGATCGGTGTCATCGGTGTCATTTTTGAAGCCCGCCCCGATGTTGTTCCTCAGGTGATGTCGCTTTGTTTAAAGAGCGGCAACGCCACAATCTTCAAAGGCGGCAGCGAAGCCGGAAACTCCAACCGCGCTTTATTTGATGTTCTTATTGAAGCGATCGGCACCGTTTCCGATATTCCCGTCGGCGCTTTTCAGCTGGCGGAAAGCCGCGAAGATGTGGCCGAAATGCTCAAGATGGACCGGTATATCGACCTCTTAATCCCCCGCGGCTCCAATGAATTTGTCAAATATATTCAGGACAACACCCGTATTTCCGTTCTCGGTCACACAAGCGGCATTTGTCACGCTTACGTTGCCGAATCCGCGGACCTTCCGACAGCTTACGCGGTCGCTTTGGATTCCAAAATTCAGTACCCTGCCGCCTGCAACTCTATTGAAACGCTTCTGGTCAATGGCAAAATCGCCGATAAATTCCTGCCCGAAATGTGCCGGATCTATCAGGAAAACGGAGTCGAACTCCGGTTTGATGAAAAGTCGTATCAAATCGCCGAAAAAACCGGAGGCATCCGTTTAAAGAAAGCGGCCGAGGCCGATTGGGGGACGGAATACAACGACTTGATTCTCTCAATTAAGATTGTCGGCTCCGTTGACGAAGCGATTGAACACATCAACAAATACGGCTCTCATCATACCGATGTTATTTTATCGGCCGACCAAAAAGAAACGGACCGGTTTGCCGGACTGGTCGATTCTTCCAGCGTCATGATCAACGCGTCCTCCCGATTCGCAGACGGCTTCCGCTACGGCAAAGGCGCGGAGGTTGGCATCAGCACCAACAAAATCCATTCCCGCGGACCTGTCGGCATGGAAGGGCTGATGATTTACAAATATATTCTTTCCGGCAGCGGCCATTTGGTGAAGGATTATGTCGGCGACAAGGCGAAACCCTATATGCACAAAAAAACGCAGGAGAGATACTGCCGCCTGCAGTAAGGAATGAACGGGAAAGCTGAATATGCAAAACCAACAAAAGATTATGGATCGGAAAGAACTTTTTGCAAACCTTTCGAGAATTGTCATTAAAGTCGGCACGACATCGATTATGATGAATGAATCCGCCGTTGACACTGCTTTTTTGGACAAAGTTGCCGAACAGACAGCCGAGCTTATGACAGAGGGCAAAGAAGTGATCATCGTCACCTCCGGCGCGATTGGCGTTGGTTTGAATATCCTCGGCATTCCGACAAAACCGCGCGAATTCCCGATCCGCCAAGCTGCCGCGGCTGTGGGGCAAGGAGAGCTGATGCGGTATTGGAATGAAGCCCTCCGAAAATACGGCATCAAGTCGGCGCAGATCCTGCTTTCTTATGATTTTTACTCCGACCGAGTCAAGTATCTGAATTTAAGAAACAGCATCACAACCCTCCTCGGTTATGGCGTCGTTCCGATAATCAATGAAAATGACAGTACGTGTACAAACGAAGTCGACGCCATTTTCGGCGACAATGACCGCTTGTCCGCGATGGTCGCCAGCAAAATTGAAGCGGATTTGCTGATCCTGTTATCCGATATTGACGGCCTTTATGATAAAAATCCGAAGCTTCATCCTGACGCTCAACTGCTTCCGTTTGTCGAAGAGGTGACGCCGGAAATTGAAAAGTACGGCGGCGACCCGACCAGCACAAAAGGCGTCGGCGGCATGCGGACAAAAATAATCGCGGCAAAAATCGCCGAAAAATCCGGCTGCCGCATGGTGATTGCAAACAGCCATATCGACCGCGTGATTTCAAAAGTTGTCGGCGGCGAGGACATCGGGACATTATTTAACGCCAAAAGCGAAAATATGGAAAATAACAGGAACAGATGGGTCCTCTTTTCCAGACCCGCCGGAACAATTGTTGTTGACCGCGGCGCGATGAACGCGCTGATGCGGACAAGCGGATTGCTTCCGAAGGGTATTGTGGCGGTATCCGGCGATTTTGAGCGCGGCGATATCATCTCAATTGAATGCGGCGGCGCGATATTCGCAAAAGGCATCACGGATTATGACGCCGGAGAAATTCGACAGATAATGGGCGTCCACACAGACGACATTGAAAAAATTCTCGGCCATAAGAATTACGATAATGTTATCCGAAAGGAAAACTTGGCGCTTTTAGATTAACGAAATTATAATCAGAGGGATTCACATGACATTAAAAGAACAAAAAATAGGGTTTCTGGGTGCCGGAAAAATGGCATCCGCAATCATTACCGGACTTTTGAAATACGGAATCGCGCCGAAAAACATCTGCGCCGGAGAAGTGTACCCGCCTTCCGCGGAAGCCGCCCGCCGGGAATTCGGGATTTACGTCACTGATCAGAATGCCGAAGTCGTCAAAAGTTCCGACATCGTAATCATTGCCGTCAAACCGGCAGACATCGCGGCTGCTTTATCGGCGGCAGGTCCGACCGACGGCAAGCTGTTTATTTCAATTGCCGCCGGCGTTAAAATCGCCGATTTGGAGAAAATGGCCGGCAGCGGCTCCCGCGTCATACGTGTCATGCCCAACATCTGCGCCACCGTTCTTCAAAGCGCGACCGGCGTCAGCCAAGGCACAAATGCGACGCACGAAGACGTGGTTTTGGCCATGGAAATCTTCTCGGCGGTCGGTGCCGCAACGGAGGTTTCGGAAAAACTGCTGGATGCCGTTACCGGCCTTTCCGGCAGCGGTCCCGCTTACATTTTCCAAATCATTGAAGCTATGGCGGACGGCGGTGTTTACGCGGGTCTTTCCCGCGACACAGCTTTAAAGCTGGCGGCTCAAACGGTTCTCGGCGCGGCGGCAATGGTGATCGAAAGTGGTCGCCACCCCGGAGAACTCAAAGACATGGTTTGCTCTCCCGGCGGAACGACCATTGAAGGGATTGCCGTTTTGGAGCAAAAAGCTGTTCGAGCCGCGTTTATGGATGCCGTTATTGCCAGCGCCGAAAAGTCCGAGCAGCTCGGGAAGAAAAAGTAAAAAAGTAAAAAAGTAAAAAAGTAATAAGCATCAAGCCTCTTGCTGCCCGATGCGTGAGCCGTATTGTGTTTTATGTTTTATGTTTTATATTTTAAGTAACGGAAGAAGAGACCTTTTATTTCAAAAAAGGGGACTCTTCATTTTTTCTTTACAAAAGCGATATCTCCGAGAGTCGTTCCGTTGGATTTTTGGTGCTGGAACGTTTGACTGGAGTCGAAAGCTTCCGTTAATTTGATATTGAGTTCTTTCTCAATCTTTTTGATGACGGATTCTTCCGGATGGATTTCTTTGCGCTCAATCTTTTTGATGAGGGCGGCCTTTTCTTTGATTTTTAAAGCGAGGTCTTCCGGAGACAGACCTTTGGCTTCGCGGGCCTTTTTGATAACGGCGTCATAGTCTTCCACAATTTCGTTTTCAAGGCCGGCAAAATAATTTTTCGGCTTGGCTTTCGAAACGCCGCCGTAAGTGTTGCCGGGCCTGGCCGGCGCGGGCGCTCCATGTGCCTTGTCGGCGGATTGGGGTGCTTTTCTCTCAATGACTGTGCCGAGCTTTGTGCATTCGGGACAAGCTTTAAACTCGGCGCCTTCCACTTTGACGGCTGTTGTCGGGGTTTTCGTTTTTTTACCGCAAATTTCACATTCGTAGGTTTCCATGAATTTCCCACCATAATTTTTTGATTTAAACTCATCGGTTAATCGAGGTTAAAGTGACATTCCTGTTGTTTCTATTTCAATTTAATGATACTCAATCACTCGGCTCTCAATCACTCGGCTCTCAATCACTCGGCTCTCAATCACTCGGCGTTCAAGCATTCCGGCGTTCAAACATTCCGGTGTTCAAGCATCGGCAAAAATCCATCGATAAAGTCGAATAAAGAATGTTTAGAAAAGTAGTTATATTTCAAAGGACAAAAATGGATATGTAGTATCGTTTTATAAAAGAATCGTACAGTTTCTAAAAACGCATTTCGGCGATGAATCGCCGCGGTTCCGGCAATACATCTTTTTGTTTTGCACGGTGATGTTAAGAAGGGATAAAAAATGGAAAAAATGGTCAAACCGAAAGAACAGCCCGTTTATCCGGATATGGATAAATGCGGCGCGCCAACGGCGGACGCACACGCCCAGGAAACCGACCGTCTTTCTTCGGAATTAAAGAAAACGGAAACTCTGTTAAAGAGAACAAAAACGATTTCGGCGCAAAGGCTTGAAGAAATCAAATCTCTGAAAGAGACAGCAGCAGCCGAGAAGATTAGGCTGATGGAAGAAGTCAAAAAAACAGGCGCAGTCTACGATTCGCTTCAAGAGGATTATAACAAACTTATCGAAGAAAAAGCGGAGATACAATCGGCTTACGAAAGAGTGAAAAATGAAGCGGCTGCCGCAAAAGACAGTTTAAACG